>DATIPP010000088.1:0-7450 GCA_035471825.1 Gammaproteobacteria bacterium | reverse complement strand
GCTGGGCGCCTGGGGTGTTGACGTTCTCGATCAGAAAGTTGCCGGTGACATCAACGCTGCCATGCATGTACAGACGCGAGGCGCCCGTGGTCCGAAAGAAATCAGTTACCTGCCCTGGTTACGGCTTGCGAAGGAAAGTTTCAACCAGGAGGACTTCGCCACCAGCGAACTGAGTGTGATTCATATGGGCACTTCCGGCATCATCGAGAAAAAACCGGACGCAAACATACAGTTCACGCCCCTGGTCCAGACCACAAAGCAATCCATGCAACTGGAACGCGACTTTCTCATGATCCAGCGTGATCCGAGCGTTATCCTGGACAATTTCAAGTCCGCCGAAGAAAAGCAGACCCTCGTTGCGCGCCTGCAGGGCACCGTTTCTTCGGCTTTCCCCGGTGGCATGGAGTTTGAGGACGGGGAAGAAACGGAAACTTCAGAAAGCAAGGCGGACCATATCAACAAGGGTGATATTAATGTCATTGTCTCGGCGGACACGGACATCCTGAGCGACCTGTTCTGGATTAGGAACAAGACCTATTTCGGCATGGACCTGCCGCAGCCTATTGCCGATAACGGCAACCTGGTCATCAACTCGCTGGAAAACCTGTCCGGCAGTAACGACCTAATCAACCTGCGCAGCCGGGGTGAATTCACGCGTCCGTTCGAACGGGTCGAAGCGATTCGGAGGCAGGCCGAGCTCAAGTTCCGCGAACGCGAACAGAAACTCCAGGCGAAGCTGCAGGAAACCGAGGAAAAAATAAAACGCCTGCAACAGGAACAGGGTAACGATACAACCATGATACTGACGCCGGAACAGAATGCAGAAATGGAAAAATTCCGGAATATACGGCTCGAAACCCGGAAGGAATTACGCTCAGTGCAACATGAACTCAGGAAGGACATTGAAGCATTGGGAACACGGTTGAAACTCATTAATATCGGCCTCATCCCGGCATTGATCATACTGATTGCACTTGGAACCGGGGTCTATCGTGTCAACAGGCGCTATTGAATCCGTCTGTAATGAAAAAAAGCAGGCTACTGATACTCGCTATTCTGACTGTTGCCGTCGCGGTCGCGGCGGGGATTACAGCGAAACTGCGTGCCCCAAAGGTCAATGTCAGCAAGGAATTATTGTTCCCGGTACTGGCTGAGCGGATTAACGACGTATCCCGAATCAAGATCCAGGGCGACCGGCGCTTTGTTGAACTGGAAAAATCAGGCGACAACTGGGTAATTGTCAATGCCGACAACTACCCGGCCCTGTTTAACAAGGTCAGGCAAATCGTGATCAGCCTGTCTCAACTGCGCGTCCTGGAGAAGAAGACAGAAAATCCGGAATTTTATGACAGGCTTGGCGTGGAAAATCCGCTGAGCGAAGACACGCCGGCACTCCTGTTAACACTGGAAGATACTGCCGGAAAAGAACTGGCGTCCCTGATAGTCGGCAAACCACGGCAGTCTTCCGGAAGTAATCCGGGGCTGTATGTGCGTCGCCCGGAACAGCCACATGCGCTGCTGGTGGAAGGAAGGCTGGATCTGTCCGCCGAAAAAAGAGACTGGTTCGATCAAAACCTTATAAATATTCCATCCGGGCGCGTAAGTAAAATACGGATACAACATCCCGGCAATGATACGGTGTCAATGTATAAAACCGGCAGGCAACAGCCCGACTTCGAACTTGAAGGCACATCTGCCAACGAAAAATCCGTTACCAGGATCCTCCTGAACCGGATTGCCACCGGCCTGGAAGAATTGCGCGCCGATGATGTCAGGGCAGCTGACAAATTCAAATTTCCCGAAGATACAACAGTAACCACCGTAACCACTTTTGACGGTCTCATTGTGAACGTACGTCTTGCCGAGGTTGATGACAGCCATTTCGCCCGTTTTTCTTTCGGCACTAAAGGAAACACGGAACCGGAATCCGGTGTGATGGGCGAGTCACGACACCTGAACGAACGACTGTCCGATTGGGTCTATGTAATCCCGGAATTCAAGTTCGACGATCTGACCATAAGCATGCAGGATATCAACAAACCGTTTCAGTCCGGGCAAAACTTACCGGACGAAACGGATTAACCGCCGCTTTATTCCTTCGTTTACAACCCACCGGGGTACATACACATCGCCTGGTTATCAAGATATACTGCCACGGCATTTATCAAGCGCAGGATGATTTCGTGACAGCAAGCAGGCAGGGTGTATTTAGCTTCCAGGAGTTGATCTCCCGGCTTCAGGCCTACTGGCAATCCCGGGGCTGCATCATAGAACAACCTTACGACATGGAGGTTGGTGCCGGAACCTTTCATCCGTCAACATTCCTGCGGGCGATTGGTCCCGAGCCCTGGCGCGCCGCCTACGTGCAACCTTCCAGGCGGCCGACGGACGGTCGTTATGGTGACAACCCGAACCGGCTGCAACACTATTACCAGTTCCAGGTTATCCTGAAACCGTCACCGGAAGATATCCAGGACATCTACCTGAATTCGCTGGTCAAACTGGGCATTGATCCTCTCAAACACGACATCCGCTTCGTCGAGGACGACTGGGAATCGCCGACGCTCGGCGCCTGGGGCCTGGGCTGGGAGATCTGGCTGGACGGCATGGAAATCAGCCAGTTTACCTATTTCCAGCAGGCGGGCGGACTGGACTGCAAGCCGGTTTCCGGCGAGATTACCTACGGCCTGGAGCGGATTGCCATGTACTTGCAGGGATGTGAGAGTGTCTACGATTTGATCTGGGGGCCGGGTCCGGACAGGGACATCACCTACGGTGATATTTATCACCAGAATGAAGTCGAGATGTCAGCCTATAATTTCGAATTTGCAGATACCCAATCCCTCTTTGCCTGGTTCGATACCTGCGAAAGGGAATGCCGAAAGTTAATCGAGAAAGAACTTCCCCTGCCCGCTTTCGAAATGGTACTCAAGGCCTCGCATGCCTTTAACCTGCTGGATGCGCGTCACGCCATTTCCGTAACGGAACGACAACGTTTCATCCTGCGTGTACGTGATCTCTCAAGACTTGTAGCGAAGGCCTACTACGATAAACGCGAATCGCTGGGATTCCCGCTTTTGAAAAAACAATAACGAGTATGACCGAAAGTAAAGACCTCCTTATCGAGATCGGTACCGAGGAATTGCCGCCCCGGGCGCTGCCAGGTTTATCCGGCGCATTTGCGGACCAGATGCAAAAAGGCATTGCCGATGTCGGCCTGACATATGGAAAAATACGCCGATTCGCCACACCGCGGCGACTGGCAGTAATCATCGAACAACTGGCTGCCAGGCAGGCGGACAGGACAACGGAAAAACGGGGACCGTCCGTTTCCGCCTCCTTCACCGACGACGGTAAACCCACAAAAGCAGCGGAAGGATTTGCCCGCTCCTGTGGTGTAACGGTTGAAGAGCTTGACCGGATAAAGACTGACAAGGGCGAATGGCTCGGGTTGCAAGTCCATGAACCCGGCAAATATACAGAAGAACTGATACCGGCAATCGCCGTTCAGACCCTGTCGCGTTTACCGATACCGAAACGGATGCGCTGGGGTGAGAGCAATATCGAGTTTGTCCGCCCGGTACACTGGGTCGTCGTACTTTTCGGCAAAGATATTGTCCCGTTTGAACTTTTCGGCATAAAGACCGGCCGGAAAACACATGGACATCGTTTCCACCATCCCGGTGCCATCAAGCTGGAAAATCCATCGGAATACCAGCACAAACTGAGAGACCCGGGTTACGTGATCGCGGATTTTAATGAACGGCGCGAACAGATCCGGTCTCAGGCACTGACGGTGGCAAAGGCGTGCAGGGGTACCGTGATAATCGATGAGGACTTGCTGGATGAAATCACCGGACTGGTGGAATGGCCGGTAGGGTTGAGCGGGAGTTTCGATAAAAAATACCTGTCACTGCCGCCCGAAGTCCTGATTGCCTGCATGCAGAATCAGCAAAAATATTTTCCCCTTCAAGATGCCGATGGCAAGCTGCTGAATCATTTCATTGCTTTCTCCAATATCGACAGTCTCGACCCGGAGATTGTCCGTGCAGGTAACGAGCGGGTGATCGATCCAAGACTGAATGATGCGGCTTTTTTCTGGCAGCAGGATTTGCGCCGGCCGCTCGCGGAGTATCAACATGAGCTGGAAGGAATTGTCTATCAGAAACAACTCGGCACACTTGCAGAAAAAACCACGCGACTGGAAAAACTTGCCGGACATCTCGCCACATTACTCGATCAAAACATCGAGCACGCCCGGCGTGCCGCCACGCTAAGCAAGTGTGACCTTGTGACGGAGATGGTCGGGGAATTCCCCGCGCTGCAGGGAATCATGGGGCGTTATTACGCGATAGAGAGCAACGAGTTAACAGATATAGCGCGTTCACTCGAAGAACAGTATTTCCCGCGCTTCTCCGGGGACCGCCTGCCGGAAACAGAAACCGGCATCGTCCTGTCACTGTCCGACAAGCTTGATACCCTTGCCGGTATATTCGCCATCGGCCAGGTACCAAGCGGCGAGAAAGATCCCTTCGGTCTGCGCCGGGCCGCAATCGGCATCCTGCGTATCATCATCGAGGGAAAGGTGGACCTCGACCTGGTGGACTGTCTCACTGCCGCAGTCGACGGTTATGAGCACCTGAAGGTTAGTGATGACCTGGTGAACCAGGTTTTCGAATACATGATGGAACGTTTGCGCCATTATTATCTCGAGCAGGGAATCAGCATGGATATCTTCGAATCTGTCTATGCCCGGCGCCCTACCCGGCCACTGGATTTTCATGACCGTATTCAGGCGGTACGTAACTTCATAACACTGCCGGAAGCGGAACGCCTTGCCGCCGCCAATAAACGCATCAGCAATATCCTGAAGCAGGCCGATGATCAAAAAATCGAGACAGAAATCCGGGAAGAATTGCTACAGGAAACGGCCGAGCGTGACCTGGCTGCAGCTTTGAATCGTGTCAGCAAAATAGTAATGCCCATGTTGAACGGCAATGAATACAGCAATGCCCTGACCGAACTCGCGGGACTCAAGGCACCAGTTGATGCTTTCTTTGATGAAGTCATGGTAATGTGTGACGATGAAGTCCTGAAAACCAACCGGCTGGCATTATTGAAAGATTTGAACCAGTTGTTTCTGCGGACTGCCGATATTTCCAGATTACAAAACTGAACCATGAAGCTCGTCATACTCGATAGGGACGGTGTGATAAACGAGGACTCGGACGACTACATCAAGTCTGCGAGTGAATGGAAAGCCATCCCCGGAAGCCTTGAGGCCATTGCACGACTTTGTCACAGCGGTTACCAGGTTGTCATTGCCAGCAACCAGTCGGGGCTCGCGCGCAAGAAATTCGATATCATGGCCCTCAACGAGATCCACCGGAAAATGGCCAACCACCTGTCTCAATTCGGTGGCTCGATCGATGCCATCTTTTTCTGTCCGCATGGTCCCCGCCAGGGTTGCGAATGCCGGAAACCGAAACCAGGGCTCTTGCTCAAGATCGCTGAACGGTTGCGTATCTCCCTGGACACTGTCCCGGTCGTCGGCGACAAGCTAAGTGACATCGAGGCGGCAATGGCCGCCGGTGCCAGGCCGGTACTGGTCCGGACCGGTTATGGGCAGGCGCTGATTGACAGCAGCAAGCTTCCGGAAGAGGTACCCGTATTCGATGACCTGGCCGCGTTCGCGGATAACCTCATCGGCAATTGATCTTTCATGCTTTTTTTGCGGTCATTGCTTTTTTACTGCGGCATGACTGCCGCCACGCTAATCTTCACTCCGCTGAGTATCCTGTTATATCCCCTGCCGTACACGAAAACCTTTTCCATAATCCGTTACTGGGCCGTATTCAATATCTGGTGGCTGAAGGTAACCTGTAACCTGAAACATGAAGTGACCTGGGATAGCAAACCGCCTGAGGGTCCCGCCATTATCATGTGTAAACACCAGTCGGCCTGGGAAACGATCGCCTTACAACTCTATTTCCCCGCACAAACATGGATTCTGAAACGCGAACTGTTGTACATACCTATCTACGGCTGGGGGCTCGCCGCCACGGACCCGATAGCGATTGACCGTGGTTCGGCAATCAGTGCCTTCCGGAAAATCGTAGAAAAAGGTTGCGAGCGGCTTGCGAGAGGTATCTGGGTGGTCGTTTTCCCGGAAGGAACCCGGGTCGCCCCCGGAGAACGGGGGAAGTACCTGCCGGGCGGAGGCATGCTGGCCGAGAAATCCGGTAAACCCGTCGTACCGGTTGCCCACAATGCGGGTTATTTCTGGCCACGGCAGAGTTTCATCAAGCGGCCGGGCACCATTCATATGATCATCGGACCCGTGATTGAAACGGCGGGCAGAAAGGCCACCGATATTACGGCAGAGGTCGAGCAATGGATTGAGAGTAAAACAACACAATTCTCTCTGCAGGAGACTGGCCATTAAACAACAGGATGCTTATTATAGTTCCAGGAACAAAGGGACAGTAAAATGATATTAACGACACTGGAATTTGTACCCGGTCGCAAGATTACCAAACATCTGGGGCTGGTCCAGGGAAGCACCGTCCGCGCCAAGCACGTAGGCCGGGACATGATGGCCGGGCTGAAAAACATCTTCGGTGGAGAACTCACCGGTTACACGGAACTCATGCTGGAATCGCGGGACGAGGCGATCAACCGCATGCAGGAACAGGCAAAAGCCATCGGTGCCAACGCTATACTGAATATCCGCTTTTCAACATCCACCATTACCCAGGGCGCCTCGGAACTTTATACCTACGGCACGGCGGTGGTACTGGAATAAATCATGGCAGAAATTATTATCTTCTTTTCACTGCTCCTGGTCGGCTACGTTGTTGGCCAGATAGCCGAACAGCGGCATTACCGCTCCATTATCCAGCGTGAAAAGCAAATGCGTGAGCTGCCTGTTATCGCCAGTAAAAAACTTCCGGAAGAATTTACCCCATGCGAGACACAACTCGTTTGCGGGAATGTGGTAATTTCCGTCGATTTCTTCAAAAAATTCGTGGCAGGACTGAGGATGCTTGCAGGTGGCAGACTCAGCAGTTACGAGAGCCTGATTGACCGTGGTCGGCGCGAGGCACTGTTGCGTATGCGGGAAGAGGCAGTAAAACTGCGTGCCAGGTATGTTTTCAATGTAAAAATGGAGACCTCGTCCATTTCCAAGGGGTACCGTGACAGCATCGGATCCATCGAGGTCCTGGCCTACGGCACCGCCGTCATACCGGAAGATACCGGCCGGACAGTAGAAACCGAAACCCCGGGTGTACTGAATCTCAAACCGGCCTGAAACACCATATTTATGCATATGTAACAGGAGATTTCACATGGGACCCATGATCGGCGGAATGGCTTTCATTGGCGGCTGCCTGATCCTCTATTCATTGATGGCCACGACTCCGCGAATCTTCCTGCTTGGTATCGGCAT
>DATIPP010000087.1:0-5498 GCA_035471825.1 Gammaproteobacteria bacterium | reverse complement strand
ACGATCCCGCCGGAAAGATTATGGTATTCGACCTTACCGAACCCGGCCGCCCCGATCATTCTCTTGAGGTTTTCCTGGTCCGGGTGGCGGCGGATGGATTCTACCAGGTAACGGTAACTGTCCTCGTCATTTGCCACGAGTTTTCCGACCCTGGGTATAAACCGGAACGACCAGGCATCGTAAAGCTGTTTCAAAACCGGTAATACGACCTCGGAGAATTCCAGCACGATCAAGCAACCACCGTAACGCGTGACATCAAATATGGATCGCAGGGAGGCCGGTTTGTCGGTCACGTTCCTCAGACCGAAGGCGATGCTGACGCAATCGAAACTGTTGGTTTGAAACGGCAATGCCTCGGCATTGGCCTGTACGTATTCGACGCCTTTTACGATCCCGCGATCGACCAGCTTGTCCCGGCCGGCATGCAACATGGCGCTGTTGATGTCCGTCAATACGACCATGCCGCTGTCACCCACCCGTTGCCTGAACTGTCGCGTGAGATCGCCGGTGCCGCCAGCGACATCCAGCACCTGCTGCCCTTCACGAACGCCGGCAAGCTGGACGGCAAATTTTTTCCATAATCGATGCACGCCCAGTGACATCAGGTCATTCATCAAATCGTACCGCGATGCCACGGAGGTGAATACCTCGCCGACGCGGCGGGCCTTGTCTTTTGCTGAGACAGTCTCGAATCCGAAGTCTGTTGTATCAGGATGTGTCATGATTCCCGGCGTTCGTAACCGGCGTCTTTCAATGCCTGCAGGTATTCCTGCCAGTAATGTTCACTGTTCTTGCCGAGATCGTAAAGATATGACCAGGAATAAAGACCGGTGTTATGGCCGTCGTCGAAATGGAGTTTTACTGCATAGTTGCCGACGGGCTCAATCTCCTCGATGGATACGTTTTCCTTGCCGGTTTGCAATACGCCCTGCCCGGGCCCATGGCCCTTGACGTCGGCGGACGGGGAATACACGCGCAACAGTTCGCAGGACAGCTCAAAACGGCTGTCGTCATCGAACTCGATATCGAGCACGCGGGATTTTTTATGCAGGTTTATTGCGACGGGATGTGGACCACTCTGTGTCATAACAGTCCCCGTTGAAATGCTTTACAGGATATAACGTGTCAGATCATCATTCTCGATAAACTGGCCGAGATGATCGTTCACGTAGGCGACATCGACCGTGATCGTATCGCCTTTCTTTTCCGCTGCCTCATAGGACAGCGACTCGAGCAGGCGTTCCATGACAGTGTGCAGTCGTCGCGCGCCAATATTTTCGGTCGATTCGTTGACGTGCCAGGCAATCTCGGCGATACGGCGGATACCGTCCTCGCTGAACTTCAGGTCGACACCCTCGGTCGAGACCAGCGCGGTGTATTGTTCCGTCAACGAGGCATCCGGTTCCGTCAGGATGCGGATAAAGTCCTCCGTCTCCAATGCATTCAGTTCCACCCGGATCGGCAGGCGCCCCTGCAATTCCGGGATCAGGTCCGACGGCTTGGAAAGATGGAACGCACCCGAGGCGATAAACAGGATATGGTCGGTGCGCACCATGCCGTATTTCGTTGAAACGGTGCAACCTTCCACCAGCGGCAACAGGTCACGTTGTACACCCTCGCGGGATACATCCGGCCCGCTGGTTTCCGCGCGGTGCGTGACCTTGTCAATTTCGTCTAGGAAGACGAGACCGTTCTGTTCGACATTTTCGATCGCGCGCGCCTTGATATCGTCCTCGTTGATCAGCTTGGATGCCTCTTCTTCCGCGAGCAATTTCAGCGCATCCTTGACCCGCAGTTTACGCGTGGTTTTCTTGCCGCCAGCCATATTCTGAAACATGTTCTGCAACTGGCTGGTCATCTCTTCCATGCCCGGCGGCGCCATGATCTCGACACCGATCGATTGCATGCTGAGATCCACCTCGATTTCCTTGTCGTCAAGCTTTCCTTCCCGCAACATGCTCCTGAATTTCGCCCGCGTGGTATTTTCATCTTCCGTACCGGGTTCGCGCAGGCCTTCCCGCCACTCGTCCTGCGAGCGCGCCGGGGGTAACAGTGTATCCAGCACCCGGACTTCCGCGGCATACTCGGCCTGGTCTTTCACCTTGGCGATTTCCTTCTCGCGCGTCATTTTCACCGAGATATCGGCCAGGTCACGGATAATGGATTCCACGTCCCGGCCGACGTAACCGACTTCCGTGAACTTCGAGGCTTCCACTTTCATGAACGGCGCATCGGCCAGCCGCGCAAGCCTGCGTGCGATCTCGGTCTTGCCGACACCGGTCGGACCGATCATGAGAATGTTCTTCGGTGTGATCTCGTTGCGCAGTTCTTCATCCACCTGCATCCGGCGCCAGCGGTTGCGAAGCGCAATGGCAACCGCGCGCTTGGCCGCTTCCTGGCCGATGATGTGTTTATCCAGCTCACTAACAATGGCTTTCGGGGTTAACTCGGACATAAGAGAAGTCTCTTCCTGGTGAAAAATAAAATCGGGCTTCAGAGTTCCTTGATCGTGAGGGAATGATTGGTGTATATGCAGATGTCGGCCGCTATACCCATGGCTTTTTCGACAATCTCGCGCGCCGGCATGTCCGTATTTTCGAACAGTGCCTGTGCCGCTGCCTTGGCAAAGGAACCGCCGGAACCGATGGCCATGATACTGTTCTCGGGTTCGATCACATCACCGTTACCGGAGATGATCAACGAGGTTTCCCGGTCGGCGACACACAACATGGCCTCCAGTCGCCGTAACATGCGGTCCGTTCGCCAGTCCTTGGCCAGTTCCACCGCTGCCCGGGTAAGGTGACCCTGGTGTTTTTCCAACTTGCCTTCAAAACGCTCGAACAGGGTGAAGGCATCGGCCGTACCACCCGCAAAGCCGGCCAGGATCCTGTCCTTGTAGAGTGTCCGTACCTTGCGCGCATTACCCTTCATGATCGTGTCGCCAAGCGAGACCTGCCCGTCACCGCCGATGACAACATTGTTATCGCGGCGAACGGAGAGGATGGTGGTGCCACTGAACTGCTCCAAGGGAATTCTCCTTTCTTATGGTGTTATCGTTATTATGCGGGAATATCAGAACCTATCTCAAAATTCTTCGCGACCGCGTGAAATTTTGATATAGGTTCTGGTTATACATGGTGCCACCCCGGCAAAAATCAACCTTGATAAGGCGAATCAGTCTTTTTTTCTGCCCGCGCGCGGGTGGGCGCGGTCGTAGACCTTTGCCAGGTGCTGGAAATCGAGGTGCGTGTAGACCTGGGTCGTGCTGATGTCGGCATGCCCCAGCAGTTCCTGCACGGCACGCAGGTCGCCGCTGGATTCCAGCAGGTGACTGGCAAAGGAATGCCGCAGCATGTGGGGGTGAACATGCCCCGGCAAGCCCTGGCGTATGGCCCAGGTTCGCAGGCGCTGCTGGACCGATCGCGGCCCGAGCCGGTTACCGCGCCGGCTGATGAAAAGCGCCTTCTGTTCCGTGGCGGCCATGGTTTTTCTCACTGGCAACCATTCCCGGATTGCCCTGATCGCGTACCGTCCCACCGGAACACTCCGGGTCTTGTTCCCCTTGCCCCGGACGGTAAGCATCGCATCCTCCAGGTCAACGGCCGTGGTATCCAGCGAGGTCAACTCCGAGAGGCGAAGTCCGGAAGAATACATTAATTCAAGCATGGCATGATCGCGCAACGCCAGGGGATCGTTTTCTTTAATCGTTACCAGTTGTTCCGCCTGTTCTGTGTCCAGTGCGCGCGGCAACTTGCGTGCCGATTTCGGTGCCGCGATTCCGACAGCCGGATTTTGCCTGGCGGCCCCTTCTTTAATGAGGTATTGAAAAAAAAGCCGGACAGCGGAGAGATTACGTTGCAACGTTTTCCCCCCGATCCCCTGCCGGTGACGCCAGGCGACAAAGCTGCGCATCCGGCGCCCGTCCAGTTCCTGCCATTGCTTCACATCATGATCGCGGCAATAGCCCAACAACACATTCAGATCTCGCCGATAGGCCGACTGCGTATGGGGCGAAAGATGCTGAAGGGTATTGAGGAAGCTGTCGACAAGTTTGATTTGGGATCCTTGCATGGAGGTCGTTAAACATCGCCTGTCCCGCAGGGGACCGGAAAATATATTTTCAAACTATACTTGGAAAAGCATTTATTTGCGCCGGTATGAAGCAACTAAAGTTACGACGCAAGTAAAGTTTATTCATCAGGGTTCCTGGATCCAGGGCTTCAGGATGAAACTCAATACCTCACCCATGTTCGCCAGCAATTCAACACCCATACCAGGCTGGAATCGTTCCGGATCGAAACTGCCGATGGAAAGAATGCCGTCCCAGCCCGGGCCGTGCAACGGCAACATGACAGATGATGAGATCTCGTTACCCTCGTCACCAAACAGGAAGACCTGTTGCTGGTGTTTCATCCGTCCGCAGAGTGGTTCCCGTTTTTCGATAATGGTCTTGAATAATGACCGTTCGCTGCATTCCAGGCCGGCGAACTCCACGCCGGCGTAGGAATCGATAAACGCCGGTCCTGCAAACAGGCGCACCGAGGCCCGGTCGGCATGGAAATTCCGTTTCAGGTTTTCGTACAGGGTGTTGAAGATTTCTTTCGGCTCTCGGGCATCCATCAATGTCAGCGATAACTGGTGCATGCGGTGCGCGAGTTCCTCGTTCTGCCGGGCTATCTCGATCAATTCGTGCAGTTGCTTGCGGATTTGCTGGTTTTGTTCCCTCAGTAACGTGACCTGCCGTTCCACCAGCGACACGGCCGAACCGCTGTCGATATGCGGTATTTCCAGCTCCGTCAGGAGCTCGGGGTGATCATTGAAAAAATCCGGGTTCTTGCGCAGGTACTCGACAACGTCATCGGCAATCAGCGGTGACAGGTTCGGATTGGTTTCTTTCTGTGTTGTCATATGTTTATCTGACCCTCGAATACAAACGCTGCCGGCCCTGTGATCCACGCGGGGTTACCCTCACCCGCCCATGATACCAGTAAATGCCCGCCGTTCAGACTCACATCGACCTCTTCCGCCAGCAGGCCATCTATCGATCCTGCCACGACCGCCGCACAGGCACCACTGCCGCAGGCCAGGGTCTCGCCCGCACCGCGCTCAAAAACCCGTAAACGGATGCGGGAGTTGTCCAGAACCTGCATGAAACCCACGTTGACACCTTCTGGAAAGAATGACTCGGCCTGCAACCTCGGCCCCAGTTCCCCCACCGGTGCACGCCCGGTATCTTCCACTTTCAGGACGGCATGTGGATTGCCTATGGACAGGGCACTGAAAGTCACCGATTCGCCATCCAGATCGAGAACATAATGGTTCTCGCGTTCGCTGGCCCGGATCGGGATATCGGCGGGCTCGAATCGCGGGACGCCCATGTTGACGCGTATCTGCCCGTCGGCTTCGCGGTAGAGTGTCAACAACCCGTCACGGGTTTCGGCCACGATTTCGTCCTTTTTCACCAGTCCTCGATCGTAGAGATAGACTGCCACGCAGCG
>DATIPP010000086.1:0-3406 GCA_035471825.1 Gammaproteobacteria bacterium | reverse complement strand
GAAGAAAACATGGAAGTCGATTTTGCAATCGCGTTGCAGGACGGCACCGCCCGTTTCCGTGTCAATGTATTTCTCCAGCGCGGAGAAGTCGGTATGGTATTACGCCTCATCCCGTCCCAGATCCCGTCGCTGGATGAGCTCGGCTTGCCGGAGATCCTGAATGACTTGATCCTGCAGAAGCGCGGGCTGATCCTGATGGTAGGCGCGACCGGGTCCGGGAAATCGACGACACTTGCTGCGATGATCAATCATCGCAACAAGAACATGGCAGGCCACATCCTGACGATTGAAGATCCGGTTGAATTCAGTCATCCGAATATCAAGTCGATCGTGAACCAGCGTGAGGTGGGGGTGGATACAAAAAACTACCGTGCCGCGCTCCGAAGTTCATTGCGTGAGGCGCCGGATGTCATTCTGATCGGCGAAATCCGTGATCGCGAAACCATGGAGGCCGCACTCGAGTTGTCCAATACCGGTCACCTTGCCATTTCCACCATGCACGCCAACAACGCCAACCAGGCCATGGAGCGCGTGATCAACCTGTTCCCGCAGGATATGCACAAGCAACTGTTCATGGATCTGTCCCTGAATATACGCGCCGTAATTTCCCAGCGCCTGGTAACAGGTATCGACAGCAAGCGTTGTGCCGCTGTCGAGATCATGATCAATACACCGCATATTGCAGACCTGATCCTCAAGGGCGATATCGATGAGCTCAAGGAAGCCATGCAGGAAAGCGGCGCCAGTGGCATGCAGACATTCGATATGGCGCTTTTCAATCTTTACAAGGAAGAACGTATCGAGCTGGAAGAAGCCCTGAACAACGCCGACTCCAGGACCAATCTCGAAGCGAAGATCAATTTCGGATAGATGGCAAGGGATCGCGTTGTTTTTCCCTCCACCGAAACCGGCTGAATCCTTTCCTCATTCACCGATTACCTTTATTACTGTGCCGATCGGCAGAGGCCAATGAGAAAATACGTTCGTTACCATGCCGGCATTCCCGTCGATATCGTGGAGAGTAAAACCGAAACCAGTCTCGATCATCCGCGATTACATAATGTCAGTCTCGGCGGGATCGAATGCGAGTGTGAAAAGCATTTTCCGATCAATACGCTGGTACAGGTTCACATCGATATCCTGAGTCCGCCATTTACGGTGGAGGGCAGGATTGTCTGGTGCAAAAAAGTGGATTCATACTACCTTTTCGGAATCCAGTTTTTCGGTGAAATGGATATCGCCCGGTTACGCGTGGTCGAGCAGATCAGTCACATCGAGCATTACCGTAAGGAAATACGGGAACAGGAAGGGAGGAACCTGACGGGGGAAGAAGCAGCGAAGGAATGGATCGAGATATACGCTCCCCATTTTCCCTGACAGCCGGGGACAGCTATTTTCGAAACAAAAAATAAAGGGGCCAAAAGGCCCCTTTATTCATTCAATCAAGTAAGAAAGTTACTTGTTGTTGATGTACATAGTAACTTCAAAACCAAAACGAATGTCACTGTATTCTGGAGTTTCCCATTTCATTGTACTGTCCTCCTGTGTGTGAATTGATTCAGAAACATGTTTATTTCTGTACTAGGTATAATGCAGCTTGCGTGCCAAAAGCATGGAAATGACCTGAAATTGATATTTTATATTCAAAAACAAAAGGTTATATAAATTACCGGCCTGGTGTAAGTACATACTTACAATGGCTGTTTTGCCCTGTTTGGTTGAATTGATCCACCAATAATGGTTAAAAACAACCAGAGACCAAACTATTGATCCAGGTTGAGCCGAAATCTGTATAGCGGCAGGCGGCTTTGCCGGTACTTCCGTTCGAAGTTTGTGAGCGGCTCCGCCGGAAACCAGTGCCGTAGCTCTCCGCCGCGGCCCACCAGGGCTTCTGCAGCACCGGCGAATTCGTCGGCATAAATCCGCCAGTTTGTGCGCAACTCCAGGGCCCCGCCGAGCCCGATGAGATCCGGGAACACCGGATGGGCATGCCAGCGACGCATGATGTGCCGTGGTTTCGGCCAGGGATTGGGGTACAACAGCCAATGCTGACGGAGACGCCAACCGGCCTCCCTGGCGAGGCGCCAGCAGTCGACGCAATCCATCTGGGCCAGTACGGCGTTACCCCGGCAAACCAGGTGCCCGGTTTCCGATATCCCGTGACGCCTGAGTCGATGCAGGGACTTGTCTATACCCAGCACAAATGTCCCCGGATTTTGCCGTGCAATTTCCAGAGTGCTCTCTCCGGTCCCACAACCGGCATCCAGTACCACGTGTTGCAGGCCGGAGTCGCGCCTTTGTTGATCGAGTTGCTGAAAAACAGCGCGGCTTCGATCCGCGATTGGTTTCCGGTATGCCGAGCCGGTATGTCGTTGAAGGATTTCGTCCAGGCGGACGTGGGCAGCAGACTGGCGGCTGGTTACCGGGCGGGATGGATTTCGCACGGTATTTTCAGACGGGGGGAAAGACACTAGCCGCTTCAAATACCGGCCCGTCGACACAGACTCTCTTCATGGCCGGACCGGCCTCTGTTTCAACCAGGATAGTACAACCGGCACAACCACCGACTGCACAGGCCATGTATTCTTCCACCGACACCTGGCAGGGCAGGCCGAATTCATGCGCAAGCTGACTTACGGCAGCAAGCATGGGAATCGGGCCACAGGCGAAAACTTCCACTTCCCCGCGCTGTCTCTCATCGAGAGCATTCAGCCAGTGTCGGGCAAGATCGGTGACGAAACCCTCGAAACATCCGGCATAACCCTGCAGACTGGCCAGCCGGCTCGGAATGCCCCAGTCCTCGAGCAGGGGCATGCTGGCTATGGCGCCTTCCGGCACACCGCCCAGCATGATTCGTGATGGTTGTGCCTTGAAGGGAAACGGGATCTCGGACCCCAGGATGACAAAAGGCCGGCAATCGGCCGCGGTTTTTTTCATGTGTTCCGCCAGGAAGATCATGGGTGGCATACCCACGCCACCGCCGATCAGCAAGGGATATTTACGGTAACCGTCGAGTTTGAAAGGCACGCCAATTGGTCCGAGAGAGTTGACAATATCGCCGGGCTTTTTCCGCGCCAGGCGTTCGGTGCCTTCCCCATGGATCTTGTACAGGATATCGATCCAGCCCTTGCCGGGATTGGCACGCATCACGGACATCGGGCGACGCATCTTCAACTCGGAATCACACTGGATGTGGACGAAGCTGCCCGGACGGGCATGCTTTGCGGCCAGGGGTGAATCCAGCCGCAGGATAAACTGGAGGGCTTCCATTGCCTGCTGTTCAATAACCGCTGCCTGCTCGGAGAAGATTGTGTTTCGTGTCACAGGATGTTCCATGCCGGTTTTATCCGGACTTGTATTTATAAATACTGCGCCCGCCGAGCAACGTCTGGACGACGCGGCCATT
>DATIPP010000085.1:0-6103 GCA_035471825.1 Gammaproteobacteria bacterium | reverse complement strand
GGTCCCGGCGTGAGTTTGTGAGGCTTGGGATCAAACGGCAGGCCGGGACCCGTGTCCCGGATATGGATCTCCAGTGTCGTATCCTGCTTTTTCATGCCGATCGTGATTTGCGAACCCTCTGGCGAGGCATCGACCGCATTGGCCATCAGGGCATAAAATGCCTGCTCCATCAGGTCCGGATCGGCATTCAACCGCAGGTCGTTCTCCCAACCGGTCTTGTTGACACTTACCTGTCTCTCATCGAGCTTCGGTTTCAAGAGTGACAATGCAGCATCCAGCATCTTGCTGGCATGGACCAGGCGGTAACTGGGTTTCAACGGATGCAGATACGAGACCAGTGCATTCACCCAGCGGCCGAGACGGTCGATTGTATCGAGGATCGCCTGGCGGAATTCCTGCAATTCCTCCGGGTTCTCGACATCGTCCAGAACCTGCGCCGTGGCCCGGATACTGGCGAGTGGATTGCGGATATTATGTGCCACCACCGGTACCAACGATCCCAGTGCCGCCTGGCGTTCACTTTCAACCAGCGCATGACGGCTCGCATCCAGTTCCCCGGCCATACTGTTAATGGTTTCCGCAAGTTCCGAGACTTCCCGGACACCTTTGGCCGGTATCTTGTACTTGAGATCCCCGCTGCTGATAATCTGCGCGCCGTCGATGACACGGGACATGGGACGAATAAAACCACGGTTCAGGATATGGCGTGAAAACAGCACCAGCATGATCGCCAGCAACAATGGAAACAGGATGATCACCGGTGCATAGTTTGTCCAGCGTTCCAGTATCGCCTCCAGTTTGTCATGTTTTTCGGACAGTAATTCTTTCATCGCCAGGTATTCCCCCTCGAATTTACCCACCATGCGCTGGGCGAACGTGGGATCGAGGATCTTCATCCGTACCTGGCGGTCGACAAGGTAGGGATCGGTGAAGATCTTGTTCATGTCCCGCTGAATTTCCCGGTAGGAAACCTGCAGGTCCTGGATGGCCCGGGTCTCGTCTTCGGCAGCTGCGTTCTGGCGCAGGAAATTAAACTGCCTGTCGATACTGCGGGAGTATTCCCCGTATAGCTCCAGCGCACGGGGGTCCTCCAGCAGGCGTGCACGGATGGCTTCCTGGATCTGGCGGAACAACTCGCTGCGCATATGTTCCGTGCCATTGATGAGATTGTTCAGCCGAACGGATTCCGCCGAATACTGCTGCCAGAAATAGGCCGACATCCCGCCCAGGATACCCGTGACGGCGACCAGAAACAGAAACGCGATCTCGTGGATAAGTAGCAGATTTCGGAGGGATTTCGAGCGGCGAGTCCACATTCAACGAGTATAACCGATGCCGTGGTTGGTTCATATAGACCATTTTTTCTGGCTGACATAAACCAACCCCGGCTGAAAATTCACTGTTTCATTCGCGGGTCTGCCGATGCTTATCATTTTAATATTAACTTAACTTTTTGATTTTAATATATAATTATTTTAATGCTGGTCAAATGGAAGTGTTTGGCACAGAAAATGCCTTGTCTGAAGTGTATCTAGTAAATAGGTGCCCGGCCTTGTGCCGGTAATCATTAACTTTCACACATGAGGAGATGTAATCATGAAATGGGAAACTCCTGAATACAGCGACATTCGCTTTGGCTTTGAAGTCACCATGTACATCAACAACAAGTAATTGTTGAAGTGACTTGAGTCTTAATACGAAAAGGGGCCGCAGGCCCCTTTTTTATTTTCCGCGGTAACCTCCACTAACCTGTCCCATCTATATACCATTCTCCCTTCACCGGTTAAGCACGAATTCAGGACCAGCTACATGGTTACACCAGCCCGAATTTCTGTATAAAATAGCCTGATTCGCACTCCGGGGAGACTGGTTCAACGATGTCGTCTAGACCGCTGAATAAACATGCAATTTTCCTGTTGCTCGTCACCGGCCTGTGGGCCGCGTTGCCACGTTACAGTACTGCCCTCGAACCCGGCTATAAACTCGTCATCAGCAAGTCGGAGCAACAACTCAGCGTAGTCATGAACGACAAGGTCATCAAGGAATATCGAATCGCATTCGGCAAGGGCGGTAAGGGAACCAAGCGCCGGCTCGGCGATAAAAAGACACCGGTCGGTGTCTACAAGATCATCGATTTCAAGGACGACAGCCGATTTCATTACTTTATGCAGCTGGATTATCCAAACCTGCTGGATGCCTGGTATGGCTATAAAAACAGTGTCATTTCCGCCAGGGAATTCAAGGCCATCGCCAACGCTTTCCGGACAAAAAAGAAACCACCACAAGATACGAAGCTTGGAGGCTATATCGGAATACACGGTCTCGGTGAAACCAATGATCAAAAGCTCATGATTCATAACGACTTCAACTGGACCCAGGGTTGTATCGCAATCACCAATGAGCAAATCAATGATCTCAGGCAATATGTTACAATTGGCACACAGGTCATCATCGAGGAATAAGCTGCGGCCTGATTACGATTGAATTACCCGCTCCAGAATTCTGCCGGCATCATTCAACTGTTATCGCTAATGCTGATGCTGACAGCTTGCGACCAGTACGGCACAGAAACTGTCACCCAATCCAGCTACTGGCAAACATCCGACAAACCCCTGACCCAGATACTGGAGGATGCGGAGTTTGCCATTACCGAACGTAACATCCGGATAACGGGACGGTTGCACATCGGCAAGGCAATCCGTGATCGTAATAACCCGGGTTACCCGGATTACGAGGTGATACAGTATTGCAGCCTGACATTTGCAAAGAAAATGCTGGAAATGGAACCGGCATTGATCACGGTTTGTCCGGGCAGGATTACAGTCAGAAGTGACGGTGACAATTATCTTATTGAGGCGCCCCTCTGGCCTGAACCGGAAGCTCCCGGACCACTCAAATCACACATGCAGTCCATGAACAGCATGGTCAGGGAAATAGTTGATTATGCCGCGGAAGACTGGCTGGATGTTACCGAACCCTGAAACCTGATACGGAGATAACAATTGCATAAAGGCCCCCATCACCTGCTTTTGATCTGGCTGACTTTCACCGGGCTGTTTGCATTTCTGATAACGGTCGCCTGGAACGAAGGTGTACTGGCCGTTCTTTTTTCAAGTGACCGCAGCAAGATATCCTATGCGATAACACTGCTGTATGTACTTGTCACCATTCACTGTGCCCGGCGGATCTACTACATCTCCTGCCAGATTAATGATTCCAGGGAAATTGAAAACCTGATCCGTACACATCCGCGCCTGGAATTGAACATGCAGGACGACAGGGTTCACCTGGACAGGGAAACCGTTTTGCCGGACTGCATTGTGACCAGTTATATTCACGACCTGCTGAACCGCGCCAGGAGCCATGAAGACGAAACAGACAACAGACTCGCGAACAACGAATTAATCGAGGTCTACGAATCGAAGTTGAAAGGCCCGCATGATGTCGGATGGTTTTCCGCCGACGCCATGATCAAGATGGGACTCCTCGGTACTATTATCGGTTTCATATTGATGTTGAGTTCGGTGGCAAACATCACCGATTTTGATGTCACCACCATGCAGAAAGTCCTCAAGCAGATGAGTTCCGGTATGGGAACCGCACTCTATACGACCCTGGCAGGCCTTACATTCAGCATGCTGGCAGCCGCCCAGTACCAGATGCTTGATCGCAGCGTGGACGAACTTATCGAGACCACCAAGCACCTGACCCAGGTGTATGTTCTGCCAAAGATACGTTAACGAATGTCAGTACGAAAACGCCTGCAATCCGATCCGTTTACCGATCTGTTGTTTAATGCCTTGCTCGGTTTCACGTTCCTGTTCCTGGTGGCGATCATGTTCATGAATCCGGAGGCAAAGACCGGCATCATCGATCCCAAGGCAGAATATATTATTACCGTGACCTGGGAAGACAATAACCCGGATGATATTGACACCTGGGTCGAGGACCCGGACGGTAGGAAAATCTGGTTCAAGAACCCGGAAGCCGGATTGTTGCACCTTGACCGAGATGATCGCGGCCTGTTGAACGATACCATCACCATCAACGGCGAGGAGGTACTCAATCCGCTAAACCAGGAAGTGGTCACGATACGCGGGGTCGTCAAGGGCGAGTATGTCGTCAATCTGCATTATTACGCCACAGAAACACAAAAGCCGGTTGATGTGAACGTGCGACTGGTCAAGGTAAACCCCGCCCTGGAGGTTGTTTACTATGGCACCACGTCACTGGAGAAAAAAGGCGATGAGAAAACGGCTTTTCGCTTCAAGATCGGTCGTGACGGGAAGATATCAGGTATCAATTTCCTGCCCAAGAGTATTGTGAGTCTGCACGCGGTGAATTGATTGACTGGAAATTTAATAATCAAAACAGGATATAAAATATGTTTACACTTGGAATAACAGGCCTGATCGCCGCCTATGTTCTGATCGCCCTGCTCCTTATCAGTATCAATCTGTATTCAAACTGGTCATGGAAGATTAAGACAGGTGCCGTGATCCTTACATCGGTGTTTTATGTCGTCACTTACCTGTCATTTCCGCCCCTGCTGGGCTGGCCGACGGACCAGGACCCACCCGAACGGTTCCGGCTGATTGCCGCCCACGTGGTGCAACCGGACAAGGTCACCGGTGCGGATGGCGCTATTTACCTGTGGTTGACGCAGATTGACGATCTGTCCTCTTCTTCTCCGCCGCGGGCTTACGAACTCCCCTATTCTCCGCCCCTGCATGACCTGGTGATCAACGCCAGCTCAAAGCTGAAGAAAGACATACCGCAGCTGGGCGAATTTGAAGACCGGAAAAACCTGATCGAGGAAGTGAGAGAAGCTCCCCGATCGGGACAGGAATCTGTTAATATCCAGTTTTATGATCTGCCTGATCCATTATTTCCCGAGAAGTAATATCACCGCATGAGTGAAATCCGGTTTAAATCCCGCCTTTTCCTCATTCCGCTCTTTCTGATCGGAAATATCACGCATGCCGCCGGCAGTATCACGGACAACCTGGGTGTCGACTGCCGGCAATCAAAATCGAGGCTCACCTGCGATTACCGGGTACTGGATTCCGAACCGGTCATCGCTATCAGTGCCGATTATGGCGACATTTCCCTGCCTGTAAAGGAACAGGCCGGGTATCCCTGGCCAGGCGCAACCACGGCGATATTAATTGTGGTCGACACCAGCGATCCGGCCCGCCAACCGGTGATCGAGAAAAACAGGCAACATATCGATGCAATACTCAAAGCAACAGAAGATCATCATCGTGTCGGGCTGGCCAGTTTTGACAAGTCACTCCGGCTGGAAGTCCCCGTGGGACTGTCACACGGTCAGATTTCCTCCAGGGCGGCACAATTGCAGGCCACCGGTAAAACTACGGAACTGTACCGCAGCATGTTGATGGCCATCGAACGCCTGGAAAATGTCGACGCCGAACGAAAATCCATTTACCTCTTCTCCGACGGCCTCGCCGAAGACAAGGCCTATTTCCACCAGGATGTCGTCAAGGCCGCCAGGCAATCAGGTATCATTATCAACTCCATGGGTTATCCGCGCTCGGTCCCGAAATCCGTTGCGCTGCAAACTCTAAGGCGTCTCAGTGAAGAGACGGGCGGGATATTTGTCGAGGCCGATGACAACTTTAATCTCCCGGCTGACTTTATGGCAGCGCCCTTCCAGAATATCGATAATGGCGGACGGGTCGAAATAGATTTATCAACGGTCATGCAATCCGGAAATAGTGCGAAAGGGCCATTCGTCCTGACCGTAGAAACCGACCTGGGCCCCAACAGGTTTACCGGCAACCTCAACCTGCCGGCTCCGAAACCGGTGGCAGCAAAAACGGCTGAACCGCCGCAGGTGGCGGAAACCCCACCTACAACACCCCAACCTCCCATACAGGTGATTACTAAAACCGAACCGGCGCCGGTTGATTCCTGGTTCTGGTACGGCATTCCGGTCGCACTAATCGTCCTGATACTGCTTACAATTACGACTTTCCTGATCCTGGTTTTCAGGAAAGAACCGCAGCGAGATCACGCGGCCGAGACATACTCGGATTTCAAACCCTTTGCCTACCTGATTGCCCAGAATGAAACCAAAAAA
>DATIPP010000084.1:0-5518 GCA_035471825.1 Gammaproteobacteria bacterium | reverse complement strand
GGCATCCGACGCCGGCCTGATCAATCAAATCCCCGGACAGGTGTTACCGGGAGTTCATTTCTGCGCAGTATGACGGGCCTCCGCCTCGATAAATACCCGCTTGATATTCGGATACATCGCCTTGATTTCCCTGTCCAGGTTTGACACAACCCGTTCGATTTCAACTGCCGTGATCGGATCCACAAAGTCCACGCTGATATTGACCAGTATAAAGTCCGGTCCCATGTGCATGGTCAGGACTTCGTTGATGTGATCGATTTGTTCATTTTCGGAAGCAATTTTCCTGATACCTTCAATAACATGCAGGTTGGCCCGTTCACCGATCAACAGCCCTTTTGTCTCCCATGCAAGCCAGGCGGCCGTTCCTGCCAGTATCAGGCCAATAATGATAGAGGCGATACCGTCGAAGATAATCATGCCGGTATGCTGTGCCAGGATATTTGCAACCAGTGCAATAACCAGCCCCAGCATGGCGGCAGTATCCTCGAACAATACAACGAAGGTGGAAGGGTCCTTGCCTCGCTGCACGGCCTCGAAGTAACCCCATTTACCTCTCGACCGACTGAATTCGCGGAACGCAAAATACCATGCCACCCCCTCAAACAGTATTGCCAATCCCAGCACAATGTAGTTGATAAAAAAATCTTTTACCGGTGACGGATCGAACAAGCGGTGGATACCTTCGTACATCGAGATACCCGCACCGACGGCGAATATCAGGATAGCAACGACAAAACTCCAGAAGTAAATCTCCTTGCCGTGACCGAACGGAAAGCGCTCGTCCGGTGGTTGACTGGCGCGTTTCAGTCCGTAAAGCAATAACACCTGATTGCCGGTATCAACAACGGAATGGATTCCCTCGGAAAACATGGCGGAACTCGAGGTCAGGTATGCAGCGATGAATTTCGTAACAGCGATCAGTGCATTTCCCGCGAGCGCGGCATAGATAACAAGTTTTCTGTTTGATTGCATAATGAACCTGTTTTTTTGTTATGAGAGCTGCAATAGGTTCAAGATTTCGTGGTCATAATGTGACACCTTCCTCACGCATAATAAGTAATAATGCCTCCTTTTCCGGTGTGTCTTTCGTCCCGCGAACAAAACAATGTAATCGTTCTTCACGGCTGGTACGGACCGGGCCTGTATCAATTTCAATACTATACCTGCCAATCCTTAATAAAGCCGTGTAACCCAGAAACAATTCGGTATCGGGACCGCCCCGACCGGCGGCAAATCCCGGCAGTGACGTCACAAGAAACAAGGTGACACAGAACAACAAGGGTCAGCCGGCATGCGGCGGGGTGCTTGCTGATTCACTCATACATCAATGACGATTGCGGGTGATTGCCTTTTCAGTTCCCGGAAAATGGCCGGCAGACACGGGGCAATGATTCGGATGGCAGGGTCCCCCAGCAAGTCCAGGTCAACTGGCCGTTTGTTATATCGGGTATCAACGCGACGCGATTGCCGTCCTGTGACGTTGGTGTTTCCGGCAGATCGGCCTTTTTATAATAAATCGTTACCGTGCCGGGCTCGTCCTCGCCTACCCGAATAGCTTCAACAACTTCCTGGTCAGGGCTGGTTTTGATCAGTATCTTTTCCTTTCCAAGTTCATCCGCCCGGGGGAGACGACCGGTCCTCTCCCAGAATTCACTCACTGCGGCCCGGTGGGCTTCAGCAGCCTGGATACCCCGGACTACTTTCAGCTTTTGCCGGTAATTATCTGTTTCCGGTGCAAACACATATGCCAGGATGATAATAACCAGAATTGTAATCAGGAAGTTCAGGGAACGATTCATTTTCACTCCAGTCTGACAGAAAAGCCTGAATTGTCACAGGCGAGTATGATATAAGATCAAGTATAAAATTGAACCAGTAAATACCCGGTTCTGCCCTGCCTTACCGCAGGATGTCGCGTCCCGCCTGACAATACGGAAAACCGGATGTATACCACCAGGAAAACCCATGAAAGACAATAAAGACTCACATTACCGGCCTGAAGGCCTGACTATATCCCAGTCAGTCGCGATCCTGATCGACGGCAATAATATCGAACGCAGTATTCATTCCGAGGCCGAGGATACAAATACCATGCTCAATTTCGACGAACTGGTACCGAAACTGCTGGACAATCGTGGTCTCAGCCGGCTGGTTTATTTCCGGGAAGGGAAAAGCATTTCCGCAAAATTGCAGGAGAGGCTCTACAATTATTTTCACGGGTCGGTAAGGGCCTGTCACAAAAGCGCTGATATTCCATTATCCATATATGCCATCCAGGTCGCCAACAAGGTCGATACAATCATTATCATGTCCGGCGATTCCGACTATGTTGAACTGGTGAACCACCTCAAGTCGGAAGGAGTTCGGGTTGAAATTGCTGCCGTACCCAGCACAACTTCACAGGTATTGCGGGATGAAGCCGATCATTACCACGAGATAACCCGGGAAGACTGGTTCACGCTGCCGCAGAAATCCAAAAAGAAAAAACACCGCAGTAAATAACAAAAGCCCAAATACGATATACTGATTGGTGCCGGAGGCATGCCCGTTAGCTGCAGATGCTTTTACGGAGTATCAATACCACGTCCTCGGAGTCATTATCCAGGGTGACGGGAATATCAAGATTATAACTGTGATCATAAACGGCTTTTATATCGAAGCACCCGGATTTCCTTAACAGGTCAAGAAACTGTCCCAGCGTATAGGTGCGCAGTTTGTATTCAGAGCGGTATCGCCTGGTTCCGGCAACGGAATCGACCTTCAGGTTGACGCGCAGGGTCTCTTCACGCCGTTTCCGGTCAACATCAAGCACGGTCATCGTTGTATGAACCCTGAGTCTGCCGCGTACAGCCTCCCAGCGCACGATCTCCGTGTCGATTCCCCTGTCCGGCAAAAGGTGCAGGCCGAGGATGTACAATCCATCCCGCTTCAGATGTTTTGCGACACACTGCAGGTGACTGATCGACTGTTTCTCCGACAGGAGATGTCGGAATGTGTCAACCGTGCAACAGGCCCCGTCAAAACGTTTTTTCCCGAATGAAAATCTTGCCATGTCCGCTTCGCGAACATCGGCCCTTAACCGGTTTCTGGCCAGTTTTTTTTTAAATAAGAAAGCGAAGAACGGTTCAGGTCAAAACCCGTGCAGTCATATCCTGCGCGCGCAAGCGGCACAATCAGGCGCCCGGTTCCACACGCCGGTTCCAGCAGGCGCAACCCAGCTTGATTCCCGTTACCGAATATCGCTTTCAGAAATTCCAGTTCCGCTTTCATTTCGTGTGAAAACGAAACATCGTAGCAGGTCGGTAAATCGTACCAGTTCATATTCATTAATCATCCGGCTGCGTACTTAATCAAATCACCAAATCCCCAGAGAATAGTGCCGGTAATCAACAGGGAGACCTCAATAACGCCGACGGAAATACCAAGATTACTGCATACTGTCTTGAACTTTTCATCGTATTTCTGGCGGACTTTCTGCAGTTGTTCAACCTCATCGGCACCGAATGCCCGTATAACCTGTCAAATGGCGAGCCGTTTCCTGATGGTCAATGCGTGATGGATCAACCTGGCTTCAATCACGCCGCCAAGTCCCGACCAGATGTCAAGCACAACAATAAAATAACCGGCACGTGACAGCCAGTCCCGGTAGAGATACTGCTCCATCGATAACCGGTAACCCGGGCAATTGCTATCAGGGAGATGATCCACAGGACCAGTCCGTGTAATGCCGTTCTATGTACCGTTATGAACTGTACCCCGTATTTTCGCCGGGTGTCATCTCGCGCCAGCCGCACAGGAGAGGGAAATATAATCCGAGCCTGATTTCGATATTTTCCATGTGACGTAATAATATAGCGTATTTTTCCAGTTGTGATCGATACCGTTCCTGTTCCCGGTCCAGGAACGCCTGCACGTCCGGTCCTTCATGCCGACTGGTTTTATAATCAATGATCCAGCGGATATTTTCACTGTCAATAAAAGTACGATCAATAATCGCATTGACAACCCTGCCCCGATATAGTCCGCTTACTGCATATTCATTCCTTACTCCTTTATGTGCCGGGTCAAGAATCCACCGGCCGTGTTCATCGGATATCAGGTTGTTCAATGCCTTGATGACATTGTTAACCGCCCAGGCCAGGTCGGATTCCACAACGCCAAGGCGCAACAATGCGCCGCGGTAACGTTCCTCGTTGGAGAGTATCCGTTCCTGGTCCCACTCCGCGATGCCGGTTTCCGCGATCTGCTGGATCGCACGGTGCGTTACCGTGCCGATATGCTTGATTGTCTCGCCCGCCCATTCAAACTCGGGCGTTGCTTCATCTGCCGGAATCTCCACCGACGGTGGAGATTCCCGGCTGATCACTTCGGGCGGGGCGGGTAAATGCCAACCGGGTGCAAGTCGATTCAGATTATTGGTGAGTTGCCGGGTTTCCACCTCTCTCGCCAGCGGCGAGTGATCTTCTTCCTGCAATGCCGCGTCAAAATCAGTCTCGAGTTGTGGCCACAAATGATAGAGCAGTGACCCTTTTTGCGGTCCGGACAATTCAATGCCGTCATGGTTTTCCTTTACCGGAACGGAAGCAAGCAAATGCAATCGGTGCTTTGCACGAGTGACGGCAACATACAGCAGCCGTTGTTCCTCAAAATAATGTTTCTGCTCTTCACGCCTTTTCAGGTAATCGTAAATCGGTGACTGCAATTCACCGGCCTCCCGGATCGGGGCCAGCAACAGTCCCGGCCCTTCTTCGTGGGGAATTTCTTCCCATCGCAGGAGTGTATGTTCATCACGCATACGCCCCTTTTCCAGTCCGGGCATGATAACAGTGTCGAACTCGAGTCCCTTGGCCTTGTGGATCGTCATGATTTGTAACATTTCGTCGGCCCGGACATCGGGGGCGGCAAAAAGCCTGTTAATGCCCTCGAAAAATTGTGCTTCATGTTGCAGTGTGACACCGGCTGCAAACTGCTCCAGCAATTCGAAATACACCTTCACGTTATCCAGGTCGGTACGGTCACCGAGTGTCGCCGGTCCGCCCAGGCTCATCCAGACCGATTCCACGCTCCGCCGGAGATTACGCCGTCCCTGTTCGGCATAATGCAATTCCAGAACGGCACGCATCTTGAGCAAACGTTCCCGACCGTCCACACTGAGCAATTGCAGCCTGTCCGGGTCCTGCATGCATTGCCAGATTGTCCTGCCGTTGACCCCGCCGGCAAGATGATACAAATCGGTCAACGTCAACCCGCACCAGGGCGCACGCAGGATCGCCAGCCAGGCTATCCGGTCGGCGAAACGGTTCAATGCCAATGTCAATGCCAGTACATCCTGGATCGCTTGCCGCTCCCCCAGTTGCTCGATCTCGACGGCACGAAAGCGCAACCCGGCATCCCTTAAACGCGGTACGATTACCCCCAGTTGTGCGCGGCTTCGAACCAGGATGGCGATGGTGCCTTCGGGATGTTCAGTCCGTAGCGACTGCACCAATGAAACCACTGCTCCGGCTTCGCGATCACC
>DATIPP010000083.1:0-17921 GCA_035471825.1 Gammaproteobacteria bacterium | reverse complement strand
GTCAGGCCTTCGAAATTTTCATTGAAACCCGGTTCGCCCGCGCGCAACGTATGGATTGTGGTTGTCATCCGATGATCGGCAGTGTCGAGACAATGTAGCGTCACGATAAATCCCCGAAAGGCTCCCTTGTACGCACGTTCGAGCAGCATGATGCGGCCTTCCTGCATTGCGGCCAGTTCCACCAGGGCACCGTCCCGGGGATCATGTGCGGGCATGCGCCACAGGCGCCCGTCCAGGGCGTATACAACCAGTTGCCCGGGACTGTCCTGTTGCAAAGGAAATTCCGGCCCGGTCAGAAACCCCAGTGATTCATGGTACAGCAAGGATTCCAGCGAAAAGTTTTTGCCGCGATAGTTGTCAATGAATGTTAATACAGGTGGCAGCGACAGCGGTTTTATATATTCGCCTTGTGTCGAATATTGAATGATGCGGGGCACTCTCTCGAAACTGATAAAGATTTCCGTGTCGCCGTGTATATTGTTGCGTTCATTCTTAATAGCAATGCCTTCGCTGTCAGCAAGTTTCCCAAGCAGGGGTTTACCTTGTTCGTCGAGCAGTCGGTATCCCTTAAGAAAGTGTACATCAACGAGTTCACCGGCATTGAATACCGGTCGCAAATGCAGCAGGTATCCGTTGTCTGAAATTGCAAACAGGATAACTTCGTCTTCGTCCCATGCGAGTGCGGAAAGATCCGTGACTGCGATACCATCGATAATAATGTCATCCAGTACCGCTGCAGCAAGGAACCTAATCCCGTCAGCGTTCTCCGGTTTGGCGTTTGTCGCGTGAATAGCCTGCATCCTTGCCACCGGGCCGGCGTATACCGTATGACTCGTAACAATTACCAGCAGCAAAGCGGGAGCCACGATCGTGGTAAAGGCTCTCATTAGCATGAGTTTCATATTAAAACAGCATCATGGATAATAGTACCCAGGATTTATTCAAGAATAACGCAGGATATCCCTCCCGAATGAATGCAAGATTTTCCCTCTCAGGTCAATGGATCATCGCGGTATTCCTGATTTTTTCCTGTTTTTTGTCCAGGTGCAGGCGGATGGCGATATGCCGATACCTGTCCGTGTCGCTCCGGTTCAACTGGCCGAGCTGGCGCCGGGCCGGTGGATGCCCGGTACAGTTATCGGTCGATTTGATTCAAGGGTGGCGGCCGAAGTAGAGGGACGAATTGATTCACTGCTGGATATCGGTGAACAGGTCAGGAAAGGGATGGTTCTCGATGCATCGATCGTCTTGCTGGAGAATATTGTTCGCCTGCGGGAGAAAAGATTATCACCGGACGAGGCTTCCGGGACTGGCGTTGACCAGGTCCGGGGTGCACTGCTGGCCTCGACCGCCACCACGGTGGCGATCTTTTTGCCGATAGTGTTTCTCAGGGAAGAAGCCGGACAACTCTTTGCTGATCTGGCGCTTACCATCACGGCTGCTATCTGCATGTCGCTGGTAGTTGCCATTACCGTCGTCCCGACATTCGCAAAATTATACCTGGGCGAGCGCAGTCTGACGGACCCGCACCATCACTGGTGGGAGTTTATCAGCGATTGCATCATGCAACTGACGGATACGCCTGTCCGCAGGATATTCTGGATTGTCGTATTAATCGCCTTGCCGCTCTTTACCGCCTACAAACTGTTACCGAATGCCGACTACCTGCCGGAGGGCAACAGAAACCTGGTATTCGCCTTTATCCAGCCACCACCCGGTGCCAATATCAGCCAGATAGAGCACGAAATGGGACGGGTGATTGCCGATCGACTGGAACCCTATATCAACGGCAAGGAGGAACCGGCCGTAAAACACTATTTCTTCGTGGCTGTCTCGCGGGGCGTGTTTCTGGGTGTCCGCGCCGAGGACCCGCGCCAGATCGATGCCTTATTGCCGTTGGTCGAGTCGGTGATCGGGGGATTCCCGGATACGCTGGCCTTTGCCAACAAGGCGTCCCTGTTTGGTGGTTTCGGCGAGGGCCGGACGGTCGATATGGACCTGCAGGGCCGTGACATTGCTTCCCTGATGCAGGCCGGTCTGCAGGGCTTTCTGACGCCGCAGGTGATTACGGGCAGCACCGTGCGCCCGTTTCCGGGGCTGGAGTTGGCTCAACCGGAATTGCGTCTTATCCCGGACGATCGCCGCATCGCCGAGGCCGGCTGGGACAGGGCCACGATGGCCGGAATTACGCGGGCCCTGGGTGACGGGCTCTTTGTAGGTGACTATTTCGATGGTGAACAGACCATCGATATTATTGTGCGGGCCGAACCCTGGGATACTCCGGAAGAATTGATGAGTATTCCGCTCGCTACCCCCGGTGCCGGTGTTCTTCCCGTGGGTGAATTACTGCATGTCGTGAGGACTTCCGGGCCGGAGGAAATCCGCCGGATAAACCGCCGCCGGACGGTGACCCTGCGCGTGACTCCACCGGAGAACATATCACTGGAAGAGACGCTGGAGATACTGGCACAGGTTATCGAACCCCAAATCCGTACCTTATTGCCCGAGGACGGAGATATCCGTTATTCCGGCACGGCCGACAAGCTGAAAACGGCACTTTCGAGCATGAAAGGCAGTTTCCTGCTGGCCATCGCCATTCTCTACCTGTTGATGAGCGCGCTGTTCCGATCCTTCCGGGACAGTTTGCTCGTTATACTGAGTATCCCGCTGGCAACGGTGGGGGCGTCATCGCATTGAATCTCATAAATATCATCCCGCCCCTGCTGGGCTACAATGTATTCCAGCCCATGGACCTGCTGACCATGATCGGTTTCGTCATTCTGCTCGGCATTGTCGTCAACAACGCTATCCTGCTGGTATACCAGGCACGCATGGGTGAACGTTTCGAGGGACTGGGACGGCGGGATGCCGTCTCGCAGTCGGTTCATATCCGATTGCGCCCGATTTTGATGAGTACCCTGACCAGCGTATTTGGAATGTTACCGCTGTTGCTGGTGCCGGGTCCGGGCACGGAACTCTACCGGGGGCTCGCCGGCGTGATCGTGGGCGGCATGCTGGTGAGCATGGTATTTACGCTGATATTGTTGCCGAGTTTCCTTCGCATCGGGGAAGGGAATTCCGGGGGTGTTAAACAGGTCTCATAAACAATGTCCGAAAACTTGTGAAATTGTTATAATTTTTCTGATAGTTATACAATCATTATTATTGCCAGAAACCAGTATCCGATGGGAATAATCCAGACATTATTTTTCCGTTTGTTGCTCCTCGTTGCCATTCTGAGCCTGACGCAACAGGCGGTAGCTACAACCTACGAACTTCGTAACAGCGAGGAGTCGGTTATTGGCGAGATATACAGCGCCCGTACCGAATACAGCGACACATTGCTGGATATTGCCCGCAAGCATGGCTTCGGCTATGCCGACATCAAGCTCATGAATCCGGATATTGATACCTGGTTGCCGGGCAAGGGCCAGGAAGTCCTGTTACCCGGAAAGTTTATTCTTCCCGATGTTCCCAGGGAGGGGATCGTCCTGAACATCCCGGAAATGCGGTTGTATTATTTTCCCGAACCAAAACCCGGCAAGGACGCCAGGGTCATCACTTATCCCCTGGGCGTTGGGCGTGAAGGCTGGTCGACTCCTTATGTCAAAACCAGAATCGTGGAGAAAAAGGAAAACCCAAACTGGTATCCGCCTGAATCGATTCGTCTTGAACACGAAGAGGCCGGTGATCCGTTGCCCGAGATCGTGGAAGCGGGACCGGATAACCCCCTGGGTGACTATGCCATGCGCCTTGGTATGCGTGACTACCTGATTCACGGGACCAACAAGCCCTACGGTATCGGCATGCGCGTCAGCCATGGATGTATCCGCCTGTATCCGGAGGATATTGAGGCGCTTTTCCAACAGGTGCCCATCGGTACGCCGGTCAATATCATTAATGAACCATACAAGATCGGGGTACGTGACGGCGTTATCTACCTCGAGGTACACCCCCATCTGGTCGAGGACTCCGAGCATTTCGAGAAAAACAGCATGACAGATGTCGTCAAGTATATTGTCCGCATCACCGAGGAACGCCAGTATCAGATCGAGTGGGACCTGGTGCGGGAAGTAGTGGAAGAATCCAGGGGAATCCCTGTCGCAATCGGGCTACATACACCGGAACCCCAAACGTTTGCGGAGGCTGAAAACGAGAAATTCACACCGACCAAGGCCAGGGATCCCGCCAAAGCCGGCATGCACTTGCGGCTGGAAACCACTCTGAATCCGTCTTCCGGCCAATAAAAAAGCCCCGGAATCGCTTCGCGGGGCTTGTATAGTCGTTGCTTTTCTTTCTGTTATTTCGACATGGCCTTTTCAAACATGCGGTCCAGTCGGGCGGAATTTTCGTTACAGCATTTGAGAGCAGCCTGTGCATCTCTTTGCGCCTGGTCGGCGGCATAGGCAGCTTCCGAACCGACTGTATGCGCAGTCTGGGCCAGATTATAGGCATCGTTGGCTCTTGCCATGGCGGCATCAGCAGCAGCTTTGGCTTCCTCGACCTGGGTCATGTCAGCACATCCACCGCCCAGACCCATCAACAGAGCAAGTGCTGAAATCTTCATAAGTTTTGTTTGCATAGTTTTTTCTCCCGTTAAACCTTAAACCTATGGCTGAGGTTTTCCCCAGTTATAATCGTCACTAAATGATGACTGATTTCCGGCTTATTATCAATGAATTTACCGGACGATCCAGCTATTTTCTGGACCAGCCACTCAATAATACCAGAACCTGTCTCAAGATTCCCCGCGAGCAACCCGCAAGGGACGGGGCGTTTGCGGCCCATCGCCGCATCGATTATCACTTCTTGCCCTTCACCGCAACCGACGCCGTCGCGACGCGGAATCTTGAGACAGGATCTGAATATCGGGGCTGAATTCAGCCGGAAGACAGGCGGTTTTAATGATCTTTTTGATCTGGATCAGCGTCTGAAACTGGTAGGGGCCTTGTCAAGACGCTTGTCATAATTTTCTACCAGGTAATTGGTCAGGGCCTCTTCAAAACTGATAATCGGTTTCAGGCCACATTCGTCGTCAAACCAGCCAAGGACTGCGTCCAGATCCATATCGCCGGAGATGCGATAAGTCTCCGGAGTAATAATATTGTAGGCGGTAAAAAATCCCATGATGTAATTCTTGTAATCATCAACGTCGTCAGCTTCGCGGGCGAGGTTGTACTTGTGACAGGACTCCGCACCCAGTCCCCAGATGGCGTATTGGCCGTTTTTGTCAGCTGCGTGTCCCGCCGTTGCATAGGCAATCAGCAGGAATAATGGATACAGATATTTCATTAAAAAACTCCTCTGTTGGTAAATTCAGCATTATTGCTGAATAATGTTCTTGAGACCATGTATTAACCGTATGATTCCCGTCTTGACCATTTCGTCTTTGAAGCCCGGTCAAAGTCTCAGCCAGCGGAGGAATACTTCAAAATAAATGAAAAGGATTAATCCCGGTTAAAATAAAATATCATCGCCTGAAAAATTACGTTCATCCGCCGGGTATTTAATGTGATCCAATATTCAGACCGGGGAATTACAAACAGCCACGACATTAATACAACGTTGGACGGCATGGATTGACGTGGCAGATTACAGAAAAAGTATCTTCAGACTACTGGCGGTGAAACGGCATCGGCCTGTTGGAAAACTGGGATTTCAGGAATTCCATCTGGTCAGCAAGGATCTTCCTGTTTGAAAGCGCCAGGTATTCGGCCCAGTTGGGCACGTAGGGAACAGCCAGCAGGGGCATGTTGGCCTCTTCAGGTATCCGGTTGCCTTTACGGGTATTGCAGTTGCGACAGGCGGTAACGACATTGGACCAGCGGTCCTTGCCACCCTTTGAAATGGGCACAACATGATCCCGGGTCAGCGAGGATTCCCGGTATTGACCGCCGCAATACATGCAGAGATGCGCGTCCCGCAGAAAAAGCTCACGATTGGTCAACGGTGGTATATTGCGCTTGATCTTTTTGTGAATGGCCGAACGCTTGATGGCGATGATGGAATTGATATCGACTGTCGAGCGCAACCCGGTGGCGCGGGAATAACCGCCCTTGATCGTGAAAACACTGTCACCGGCTGTCCATGCAACCATATCCCGGCTGTAGAGGCAAACCGCATCTTGCCAGGGGATCCAGGTCACCGGCGTACCGGCAATATCAAGTCGCAGTATCAAAGGAGCCATGCGATTCTCCGGAGCAGTCATTCGCCGCGGAAGTTACAATTCAAACGAAAAAACTTTGCATGTTTTATGCTATATCGGGCATAAAATCAAGTTATTGCAAAATTGATCTAATAAACCATAAAAGGTGTGTGCTATGGAATCATTACACAGGCTGCTTGATATCATGTCTGCTTTACGCGATCCGGAAAAAGGTTGTCCCTGGGACCGGGAGCAGGATTTTTCCACGATCGCACCCTATACCATTGAAGAGGCCTATGAAGTGGCCGATGCTATCCAGCGCGACAACCGTAATGATTTGTGTTCAGAACTCGGAGATTTGCTGTTCCAGGTGGTCTACCACGCGCGTATGGCGGAAGAAGAGGGCAGCTTTGATTTCCGGGATGTCGTGGTACGACTCAATGAAAAACTGGTACTTCGCCATCCGCATGTTTTCACTCAGGACAAGGAGGTTGCATTCACCGGTGAAAAGCATTCCTGGGAACGACATAAACAAAAGGAGCGTAAAACCCGTGCCGGGGAAGATAACCCGCCACGCCTGCTTGACGGGGTTAGCCTGAATCTGCCGGCCCTGCACCGGGCACAGAAACTGCAGACACGTGCCGCCAGTGTAGGTTTCGACTGGGGCAGCACCGGGCCTGTTCTGGATAAACTGGAAGAGGAACTGCAGGAAGTAAAAGAATTACTGGCCGCCCCCAGTGACAGCCAACGCCAGCACGAAGAACTGGGCGATCTGTTATTCGCCTGCGTGAATCTTGCCCGGCACCTGGGAATCGACGCCGAAGCGGCACTGCGTTCGACCAATCACAAGTTCGAACACCGGTTTCATTTCATCGAACAGCGTCTCAGGGAAAACGGAGAAAAGCCGGAATCTGCATCGCTGGAGGTTATGGACCGTTTGTGGGAGGCGGCTAAAAAGGACAATCAGGGCTTGTAACGATCCAGCGAACGCACCTTGCCGTTGCCGGAAAAAACGATCTCGGTTATCCAACTGCGGTTACTGGTCTCGCTCTTTGAAGGGATGTAATACCAGGTCTTGTTCAGGATATTGTTGTAGTAATCACTGGCAATGGTTTCATGGTCCGGCGGACCTACCCGGTAAAGAACTTCGGCTTCGGTCATTCCGCGCGAGAGGTGGATGTAGTCGCTCATGGCGATGGAATCCGCCCGGCCCGTCAATGGCAAAAACAACAATAACATTGCCAACCACAGTTGTTGCGGGGATAAAATAACCGGGAAATATTTTCGAAACATGTTTTAGTAGAGTTACCCGGTCCGGCAATGTTCCCGACAGCATAATAACCTGATATATAACATTAAGTAATTCTATTTATTCTTTTATAAACAAATAAATAGCATGGAAACTTAATGTAGAGTCGAGAGTTTTGCCGGTCGTAGCTTCGTAGACCCTGGTAGCCGGAGTCGAAATTTGTCCGTTTTACGTTAGTGCTTGTCCTTTTCTTCAGTGTCCTTGTCATGCGTAAGCATGGCATAGGCCGAATGATTGTGTATGGACTCGAAATTCTCGGACTCAATCGTATAGGCGGCGATGCGGTCATCCTTGTTAAATTCCACGGCAGCGTCCCGGACGATGTCCTCGACAAACTTGGGATTATCGTAGGCGCGTTCGGTCACGTACTTTTCATCGGGCCGTTTGAGCAGGCCGTATAGTTCACAAGACGCTACTTTTTCCACGGTCTCGATCAACTCTTCGATCCAGATGAATTCGCGCGTCCTCACGGTGGCGGTAATATGGGAGCGCTGATTGTGGGCGCCATAGTCGGAGATATTCTTGGAGCAGGGGCACAGGCTTGTCACCGGGACAACGGCCTTGACCATCGTCATCGGCTTGCCATCCCGGATCTGGCCGATAAAGGACACCTCGTAATCCATCAGGCTTTTGACGCCGGAGACCGGGGCGGATTTGTTGATGAAATAAGGAAATGTCATTTCAATATGCCCGGAACTCGCATCCAGCACTTCCGTCATTTCCTCGATCATGTGCTTGAATGACTGCACCGTGATCTCGTACTCGTGCTGGTTCAGGATCTCGACAAACCGGGACATGTGGGTACCCTTGAAATTATGCGGCAGGTCCACGTACATATTGAAACGGGCAACGGTATGCTGCTCACCGCCGTTCCGGTCCCGGATCACGATTGGATGACTGATATCCTTGATCCCGACCTTGTCGATAGGGATATGGCGGGTATCCTGGCTGCTCTGGATATCCGGGATTTCCTCATTGCGGATAATTTTTTTTGCGGGCTCGTTCATAGAATACGATTTAATCCTGTCATTAAAATGTGTCACTTCTATAATGCCTAGTCTACTCGTTCCGGCACTGCTTCTCTAGAACCTATCTCAAGATTCCGCACGGCCACGAGGGCGGTGTTTGTGGTGCAGGGCAAGGAACGAAATTGGGTTGTTCCCAATGAGCGACGAGTGACGCGGCGATGTGCTGCAAACACCCCGTCCCTTGCGGGTTGCGTGGAGAATCTTGAGATGGGTTCTACAATATTGGATTTAGACAAGCAAAATCCACTTTCGTTTCAGGCAGTTATTTCTCACGGTTGACAATATAATCGGCGATCCAACGCAGCGTGTCCGCCTTGTGGTCGAACTGTTCCAGGCTTTCCATGGCCTCCCGGTGTAATTGCCTGGCTGCATCCCTTGCCCCCTGCAGGCCCAGCAGGTTCGGATAGGTCGGCTTGTTTCGTTCCATGTCCGATCCCTGGGGTTTGCCCAGTGTTGTCGTGTCGCTTTCAACATCCAGGATATCGTCCTGTATCTGGAAGGCGAGGCCGATACATTTGCCATAGTGGGAAATCATTTCAAACGCGGCGGGATGGACATCGTTAGCAGACAAGGCGCCAAGTTCAACGCTGGCTTTTATCAATGCGCCGGTCTTGTGAATGTGCATGTTTTCCAGTTCGGCCATGTTCAGTTGTTGTCCCACCGACGCGAGATCGATGGCCTGGCCGCCCGCCATGCCGCGGGATCCGCTGGCGAGGGCGAGGATATCGATCATTTGCAGGCGTTGTTCGGCATTCACCCTGATATCCGGGGAATGCGCCAGAATGTGAAATGCCAGAGCCTGCAGGGCGTCTCCGGCGAGAATGGCCGTTGCCTCGTCGAAGGCTTTGTGACAGGTGAGACGGCCGCGGCGCAGATCATCGTTATCCATAGCCGGCAGGTCATCATGTATGAGGGAATAGGCGTGAATCATCTCGACCGCGCAGGCAGGGCCGTCCAGTGCCTTCAGTTCGATACCGAAGGCCTCGCCGGTGGCGTATAGCAGCACAGGCCGGACGCGCTTGCCGTTTCCCAGCACGGCATATCGCATGGCCTCATGCAGGTGTTGCGGTTGCAAATCAGCGGCGGGTAACCAGTGATCGAGTGCTGCCTCGATGCAGTCCTGGTAGGCTCGCAGACGTTCCTCCAGCGGCATGGTCAGTTGTCGTCTTCCGGTTCGAAATCCTGCAAGTCTGCCTTGCCATTTTTCTCGAGCAGTATTTGCACCTTTTGTTCGGCTTCGCTCAGTGCCTTCTGGCATGCCCGGGTCAGGGTGATACCGCGTTCAAAATATTTCATCGATTCCTCAAGGCTGAGATCACCTTCCTCCATTTTCTCGACCAGTTCTTCCAGTTCCCTGAGTGATTTTTCGAAATTCACGCTGTCATTTTTTTTTGGCACGATTTCCTCCACTCAGTTATGAAAAGGCAGTGCTTATGCGTTTTAATTCTATCGGGTGTGCCGGTGAAACTCCCGGCCCTTGACAGGTGGAGCCCCCGGAATGGGCGCAGATTCTACATCAGAATCCGGCTGCCGTCCCGTTGCTACCAGTGCCGCCGGCCGATTGACAGTTAATATGCGCTGGGCTAAAGTTCAGCATGAATTTAGACTGATTCTAAAAAAACAAGGTCCGCAAATATCAAGCCCCGGAGGTAAGCATCATGGCATTGAAAGGTACCAAAACCGAAGAGAACCTGAAGGAAGCATTTTCCGGTGAGTCACAGGCCAATCGCCGCTATCTCTATTTCGCGCAAAAAGCCGATGTCGAAGGTTACAATGATGTCTCGGCCGTTTTCCGTTCCACGGCTGAAGGCGAAACCGGGCACGCTCACGGTCACCTGGAATACCTGGAAGAGGTGGGTGATCCGGCGACGGGCGAACCCATCGGTTCGACGGCCGAGAACCTGAAAGCCGCTGTTGCCGGTGAAACCTATGAATATACGGATATGTACCCCGGCATGGCCAAGACGGCCCGCGAAGAAGGATTCGACGAGATAGCCGACTGGTTTGAAACCCTGGCAAAGGCAGAACGTTCACACGCCAATCGTTTCCAGAAATCACTGGATTCACTGGACAGTTAATCCGGCAACAATGAAGTAGTGTGCGGAACCGGGCGAATTGCCCGGTTCTGATTTTCTGGTCGGACACTTATAGTATCCAGCGAACAATGGACAACAAACATTCCGAACATAGAGAAGGCAGCCTCGAGGCGCCGACACGGCATCCGATTAACTGGCAGGACCCTGATTATTACAACCAGGACAGCCTGTTTACTGAACTGGAACGGGTGTTCGATATCTGCCACGGTTGCCGCCGTTGTGTCAGCCTTTGCCACGCCTTTCCGACTCTCTTCGACCTGATCGACGAATCTGAAACCTTCGAGATCGACGGGGTGGACAAGAAAGACTACTGGCAGGTCGTGGATCATTGTTACCTCTGTGATCTCTGTTACATGACAAAGTGTCCCTATGTGCCCCCGCACCCCTGGAATGTCGATTTCCCGCATCTCATGCTGCGGGCCAAGGCGAATAAACACGAGCAGGGTAAGAACAAGCTCCGTGACAGGGTGTTAACTTCGACCGATGCTGTCGGCCGTTTTGCCGGCATCCCGGTTGTCGCCCAGACGGTCAACACCGTCAACAAGAACTCCCTGGCCAGGAAGGTGATGGAAGGTACTCTCGGAATTCATTCCGGTGCCCGCCTTCCCGTGTATCACAGCGATAATGCCCGCAAGCGATTCGCACGTAAAACGTCGGCTCAAATCACTCCTGAGCCAACAGACCAGACCCGCGGCAAAGTGGCGATCTTCGTGACCTGTTACGGCAATCGCAACGATCCGGACACGATCGATGACATGGTGCGGGTGTTCGAACACAACAATATCCCGGTGCGTTTGACGGAAAAGGAACAATGCTGCGGCATGCCCAAACTGGAGCTGGGTGATTTAAAGGCCGTGGAAAAAGCCAAGGACTTCAACATCCCGCAACTTTTAACACTAATCGAGGAAGGCTGGGACATCGTGGCAGCGATTCCTTCCTGCGTGCTGATGTTCAAGCAGGAAATTCCGTTGATGTTCCCGGAGGACGAGGATATCAAGCGGGTGCAGTCGGCGATATTCGATCCATTTGAATACCTGAACCTGCGGCACCGGGCCGGCAAGTTCAACACGGACTTTAAAAATCCCCTGGGCAGGATCGCCTATCATGCACCCTGCCATCAGCGCGTCCAGAATATCGGCCTCAAGACACGGGATCTCCTGGAACTGGTGCCGGACACCGAGATAGAGATCATCGAACGCTGTTCCGGCCATAACGGCACCTATGCAGTAAAGAGCGAATCCCATGACATATCCATGAAGATCTGCAGGCCGGTTGCCAACCGCGTCAAAAAGGCCGAAACAACGCGCTTTATCAGCGATTGCCCGATGGCAGCCACACAGATAGAAGAGGCACTTGAAAGCGAGCTGAAGGCGGAGAACCCGTTTTCATTATTGTGTGAGGCGTACGGTATACGCTAACGAAGTTCCCGGAGATTGTTGTAACATGAGCAAGCTGACAAGAGACGATCTTTATTCACTGGAAGAATACGACAGGATACGCAATGACTTCCGGAAAGAAGTCATGTCGCACAAGCAAAACAGGCGGCTTCCCATCGGGCCGAACGCGACGTTGTATTTCGAAGACAGGAAGATCATGCAGTACCAGATACAGGAGATGCTGCGCGCCGAGCGCATCTTCCAGGCGGAAGGCATCCAGGACGAACTCGATACTTACAATCCCATGATACCGGACGGTAGTAACTGGAAGGCCACTTTCATGATCGAGTTCGAGAATGCCGACGAGCGTCGCAAGCAGCTTGCACGGATGGTCAATATCGAAAATACCGTCTGGCTCCAGGTGGAAGGTTTTGACCGGGTGACTCCGTTCGCCGACGAGGACCTGGAGAGAGCGACGGAAGACAAGACATCCTCCGTGCATTTTCTCCGTTTCGAACTGGATGATGACATGATCCAGGCATTAAAGAACGGTGCCTCCCTGTCCGCCGGTATCGATCACGATGCCTACCGTCACTCGGTCGAACCGGTCCCGGACAACGTCCGGCAATCACTGCTCGAGGACCTGGGCTAGAACCTGTCACAGGATTCCTCGCGGTCGCGGGAAATCCTGTGACAGGTTCTGATTCTTTTTATTCTTTTTTGCGCTTTCCCGTCACGTGATCCCGTTGCGTGGTGAAACTGTGGTACATTCTGTCTGGTTTTTCCTGTAATCAGCCGTTCGAGGTAGGTACATCTTGGTTAAAAAATACGATGCGGCCGATATCGAGGTATTGACCGGACTGGACCCGGTTCGCAAACGGCCGGGCATGTATACGGACACCACCCGACCCAACCATCTCATCCAGGAAGTCGTTGATAACAGTGTCGATGAAGCCCTTGTCGGTCATGCAGGAAAGATAGAGGTTTTTTTGCATAAGGACGGATCGGTTACCGTCAGTGATGACGGCCGGGGTATGCCTGTCGACAAACATCCCGGCGAGAAAATCTCCGGCGTTGAAGTCATCATGACCCGGCTGCACGCCGGCGGAAAATTTTCCAGGAAGAATTACAAGTTTTCCGGCGGACTGCACGGCGTGGGCGTGTCCGTTGTAAATGCCCTGTCGAAAAGACTGGAGGTCCGTGTGCGTCGTGACGGTAAGGAATACAACATGACCTTTGCCGGCGGCGAGACCAAATCAAAACTGAAAGTGGTCGGCGAAGTCGGCAAACGCAATACCGGCACCACCATCCGTTTCTGGCCCGATCCGAAGTATTTTGACAGCACCAGGATAACGATACCCCGCCTCAAGCACGTACTTCGTGCCAAGGCAGTACTGTGCCCGGGACTCATCGTCAGGCTCACGGACGAGGCCGGCAAGGATAAATCCGAATGGTGTTATGAGAACGGCCTGACGTCCTATCTCACGGAACAACTGGCCGGAGTGGAATTACTCCCGCCGGAATCGTTTGCCGGAAGCATGGAAGGCAATCACGAGGCGGTGGACTGGGTGATCCACTGGTGCCCGGAAGAGGGTGAATTGGTTACGGAAAGTTACGTTAACCTGGTACCGACACTGCAGGGTGGTACACATGTCAACGGTCTGCGGCAGGGATTGCTGGATGCAATGCGCGAATTCTGTGATGCGCGCAGCCTGTTGCCGAGAGGTGTGAAGATTACCGCCGAGGACATCTGGGAACGTTGCAGTTATGTCCTGTCCGTCAAGCTGGACGATCCCCAGTTCGCCGGGCAGGCCAAGGAGCGCTTGTCGTCCCGCGAATGTGCAACCTTCGTTTCCGGTGTCGTCCGCGATGCCTTCAGTGACTGGTTGCACAAGCACGTGGAAATGGGCGAACGGATAGCCGAACTCGTTATCGCTCATGCCCAGCGACGGCTCAGGGCAAACAAAAAGATCGCCCGGAAAAAAATCACCGGCGGACCGGCGTTGCCAGGCAAGCTGGCAGACTGCACCCTGCAGGATCCAAAAGTCACCGAATTGTTCCTCGTGGAGGGGGATTCCGCCGGTGGCTCCGCCAAGCAGGCGCGCGACCGGGAATTCCAGGCCGTCATGCCACTGCGCGGCAAGATCCTGAATACCTGGGAAGTTGATCCGGCCGAAGTATTATCGTCCAGGGAGGTACACGATATCGCCGTAGCCCTGGGTGTCGATCCCGGTTCTAACAACCTGGACGGTCTGCGCTACGGCAAGATTTGCATACTTGCCGATGCCGATTCCGACGGCCTGCATATCGCGACATTATTATGTGCGCTGTTTGTCCGGCATTTTCGTCCGCTGGTGGAAAACGGCCATGTTTTCGTGGCGATGCCGCCGCTGTACCGCATAGATGTTGGCAAGGATGTTTATTATGCGCTGGACGAATCGGAAAAAGAAGGCGTGCTGGATCGGATTGCCGCCGAGAAGAAAACGGGAAAAATCAATGTCCAGCGTTTCAAGGGCCTGGGTGAAATGAATCCCTTGCAACTTCGCGAGACGACCATGGCGCCCGATACCCGCCGGCTGGTGCGCCTGACACTGGATAAAAAGAAGGGTACGGCAGACCAGTTGCTTGATATGTTGCTGGCAAGAAAAAGGGCCTCCGACAGGCGCGACTGGCTGGAGACCAAGGGTGACCTTGCCCAGTTGTAAAATCAACAAAGGTATTGTTCTGGTGACAATACAGGTTCGTCGTCGTTGATGGTATCAAGGAATTCTTCCATTTCCCGGCGTGACACATCAATCGCTGTATTACCCGTTAACCGCAAGTACAATTCCGACAATGCCAGAAACTGTTTCACCGGATCGATATTGTTTTGCATGATATCTCTCTTAAACCATGATGCAGTAATAAAGTATGGCGCCGAAATTTGATAGCGGCATGTCAGGAAAATGAACATATGGTGACAAGCAACCTGGAAAATGCAGACCCGGAGGTATGATGTGGCTGAGACATTGAATCTCGATTTTGAACAGAACGAAGAACTGGCGCTGCAAGAGTTTACGGAAAAGGCCTACCTGAATTATTCCATGTACGTGATCCTCGATCGTGCGTTGCCGCACATCGGGGACGGACTGAAACCGGTCCAACGTCGGATCATTTATGCCATGTCCGAGCTGGGCCTGAAGGCAACGGCCAAGTACAAGAAGTCGGCGCGTACGGTGGGCGATGTCATCGGCAAATTCCACCCGCATGGTGACTCGGCCTGTTACGAGGCCATGGTGCTGATGGCGCAACCCTTCACCTACCGATACCCGCTGGTTGACGGGCAGGGCAACTGGGGTTCGATCGACGATCCGAAGTCCTTTGCCGCCATGCGCTATACCGAATCCAAGCTCGCGCCTTACGCAGAATTGCTGTTGGCTGAACTCGGCCAGGGCACGGTGGACTGGGTGGATAATTTTGACGGTACGCTCAGAGAACCTGCCCTGCTGCCGGCGCGATTGCCGAATGTATTACTGAACGGCACGACCGGTATTGCCGTCGGTATGGCGACTGACATACCGCCGCATAACCTGCGCGAAGTCGCCAGTGCCTGTATCCATTTGCTGGATGAGCCGAAAGCGACCGTCGTGAATCTGTGCAAGCATATCAAGGGACCTGATTTTCCGACGGCCGCAGAGGTGATCACACCGAAAAAGGATATCCGTGACATGTACAAAACCGGTACCGGTTCGGTAAAGATGAGGGCGGTATGGGAAAAAGAAGAAGGCAATATCGTGATCACCGCATTACCGTACCAGTGTTCCAGCGGCAGGATACTGGAACAGATCGCCGCCCAGATGCAGGCGAAAAAACTGCCTATGCTGGAGGATCTCCGGGACGAGTCGGACCATGAAAACCCGATCCGCCTTGTCCTGGTTCCGCGCTCGAACCGCGTCGACCCGGATGAATTGATGTCCCACCTGTTTGCGACAACTGACCTGGAAAAAAGCTACCGCGTCAACCTGAACGTAATCGGTATCAACGGCCGCCCGCGCGTCAAGGATCTTAGAACACTGTTGAAAGAATGGCTGACATTCCGTACCGAAACAGTGCGCCGGCGATTGCAATATCGACTCGAAAAGGTCAGGACACAGATTCACATCCTGCAGGGTCTGATGATTGTGTTTCTGAATATTGATGAAGTCATTACGATAATTCGTGAAGAAGACCGACCCAAGCCGGTATTGATGAAACGATTCAAACTCTCGGATGAACAGGCCGAGGCGATCCTGGAACTGAAACTGAGACGCCTGGCAAAACTGGAAGAGTTGCGAATCAAGGGTGAATTGAAGGATCTCGAGGAAGAACGGAAGTTCCTGGAAAAGACGCTCGGTTCCAGGCAACGCCTGAAGACCCTGATAAAAAAGGAACTGCAGGCTGACGCCGAGACCTACGGCGATGAACGCCGTTCACCGCTTAAGGAACGGGAAGAAGCAAGGGCCTTGGCGGAGAACGAGTTGATGCCGACAGATCCGGTGACCGTGATCCTGTCAGAGAAGGGCCTGGTGCGGACCGCCAAGGGACATGATATCGATGTCGAGGGACTGAATTACCGTACCGGCGATCAATTCCGCTCCGCGGCAAAGGGCCGCAGCAACCAGGGCGCCGTTTTTCTCGATTCCACCGGCCGGTGTTACACATTGCCTGCGCATGGACTGCCATCCGCCAGGAGCCTGGGTGAGCCGGTATCGAGCTGGCTGAAACCACCCGACGGGGCGATCTTTGCCGGGGTAATGGCAAGCGAGGAAGCAGAGACCTGGTTATTGGCGAGTGATGCCGGTTACGGGTTTATTGCCCGCCTGGAAGATCTTGTTACAAAGAACAAGAGCGGCAAGGTGGTCCTCTCGGCCCCGAAAAGTGCGGGAGTCATGACGCCATCACCGGTGAGAGATGTTGACAGCGATTACATCGCGGCAGTCTCGAATATCGGTCGATTGCTGGTATTTCCGGCGCGTGATCTGCCGCTGCTGGCGAAAGGCAAGGGCCAGAAAATCATCAAGATACCGCCTGCCAGACTAAAGACACGTGAGGAATGCATGGCGGCAATCGCCTCATTTCCTGAATCGGCAACGTTGGTGTTTTATTCCGGCCAGCGCAAGCTCACACTCAAAATGAAGGACCTTGAATATTATCTGGGTGAGCGCGCCAGGCGCGGAAACATGTTGCCGCGAGGTTGCCGTAACGTGTTCAGGATACAGGTGCTGACGGAGGACAAAGACGAATAGCGTTTACATCTCAACCTGTTCAGTCGGAATGATTTTCTCCATCGGCGGCTGGACAAAATGTCCAAGCACGTAATCGATCCCCGCACTCGCCGATGATGCCAGACTTTCACCCGTGCTGATTTTACTGGCGACACTGAGGGTCTTGTACCGCTGGCAGAGAGCCGCGATTTCCTGGAGAGTCCCATGGTCCATGCCGTTTTCACCGGCATATACGGGTGAAAAAATGATGAAATCAAATTTCTCCTGGGAAAGGCACTTTTCCAGCGTAGACGGGTCTTCAATTCCAGACAGTGCAATTGCAGATCCCTGCTTGATGCGTAATTTGTTTATCTGCAGTTTTGTCGCCCGTGCTTTTTCCAGGAACCTCCCGGCATTGAATTCAAATATCAACGACGTGGCCAGTTCCAGCGAACCTGCAAGGGCAAGTGCCTTGTCCATCCAGTCCGTCAGCTTGTTGTCAGTAAAGGAATAATCAGATAAAGGAATGAAGATGCCGATTTTTTGATCGTCTGACAGTTGCATTTCCGATAGCGCCTTGATGCAATAGCGGATCATCCATCGATCATATCGTTTCAGCAGGTCGTGCTGCTTGAGGATCGGAATGAACTTTTTCGCGCTGAATTCGTTATTATCCGGCCCGACGAGATGACTGCGTACCTGGTAAAGCTCCGAGAATACCGGGCTGTTGTTCCCTGATACATTC
>DATIPP010000082.1:0-8926 GCA_035471825.1 Gammaproteobacteria bacterium | reverse complement strand
TGTCTTCAGGCACATCTTCCTGCTGATTGTTTAAGGCGACAGAGTCACTGACGGTTTTTTCCATGTCCTCTATTACATGTTGTCTTACGGGTCCCGTTTCACACCCTGAAATCCAGAAAGGGATAATCAGCAACCAAATAGATGTTAGGTCTTTTTTCTGCATAACATCGTCGTGCCTTTAATCAAGACTTGTCAGTTTCTCGCTTTTTTTTCAACCAGATTTTTACTGTATAACCTGACAACCACGGTATTCTGTTGGTAATCCAGGACCACCGAGATCGGTTCAATATCGACAACAGTGGCAGGGCCGATTACATCCCCCACCCGTACCAGTTGACCATTTACAATCGCGGTTCTTTCCTCGCCTGCAATACGGATCGCCGTAACTGTCCAGTCGATCAACTCCTTCGGAAGTACATCCTCATAGATCACTTTCGGTGCTGGCTGATAATCGGCAGGTCTGGTCGGATCAGGCAATTCGGCAATAGCCTGTAACGAGGCAGGCAACATAATCACAAAAAACGCCAGACTGATATGTTTCATAATTTCCTCAGACATCTATCCAGTTTTTATCCAGGCTCAATGTATACACCTGGATCGATGCATGCGAGCGTGGATATTCCTCGACCCTGAATTCCAGACTGTCCCAGAGAAACCCCGTTTTCAGCGCTTCTAGTTCCCGCAGATAGTTCAGGGTAGACAGATAATCCCCTTCAAATTCGATACGCAATCCATGTTTGTAGGCATTTGCCAGCTGTGCATCCGAAGGTTTTTCAACGCCGGCATTATCATCGCCGTTCTTCCCTGCCTCCTGGGTAATCAGTGCCCTGGCGCCAAGACCCTTGAGACCCAGAAGGGTTATACCGTTTACTTCCCTTAACACGGATTCAAGTATCCCGGCCATATCCTTTGGCGCAACCAGCCTGGCTGTGGATGTCTGTACTTCGGTGCTGACCTCTGACAGTTCCCTTTTCAGATCGGCAAGTTGCTGCTCAAGTTGCTTGTTCGGATCTTTCCTGTTTTCACTGATCACTTTCTGTATCTGTACATTCAACGCCGCCTGGTTTGCCTGTTTCTGCTTTAATTCGGACGATATCAACTTTTGCCTGTTCTCCAGTGGACCCAGCAACAGCATATCCCAGAGCATGAACAGAACTGCCAGGATCCCGATCATGATTACAACGCGTTCCCGTACCGTGAGGACGTCAATCTTTTCAACCAGTCTGTTTATCGAGTCCACCATTTATGCTCCTAGTTGGAACTGACCCGGAAAGCAATTTGTGCCGTTTCCTTTTCAGGCCGCTGCAATTCCATGACATTGAAAGAAGCCCCGGTCATCACTTTTTCATTTGAAAGCCTTTGTATATAGACCGGTACCAGATCAGACGACAATGTCCTTCCTTCCAGGCCCAGTCCGGCGCCACCGTTATTGATCACGATCCTGGTAAGCCACGTCCCGTTAACATGCTGCCTGGCCAGTGCCTCGAGGTAGGGGGAAAACCCCTTGCTGTTACCGATTTCATCATCCCTCAGGGCGCGCTTGATTTTTTCACGTTCCTCAAGCTCCCTCGTCAGGCGGGCAATCTCGTTTTTAAGCAGCCTGGTTTTGGCATCAGTCTGTTTTTTTGCCTTTTCCTTTTCGAGCTGAGCCTCGAGATGTGCCAGGTCCTGATCAATCTTCGCCAGTTGCTCCTGCATGGGCTTGAGGTGATACATTTCATAGGCGGTTATTGCAGCGAATACAAAAATGAAAAACAGGCAGGTCTGCAGCATGGTATAGGCGGAAAAGATCTTTTTCTGTTTCCTGAATATCGGCTGGTAGAGATTGATTTGCTGGTTCATAAGGCAACCGCTTCCTGTCTCAGCGCGGCACCGATCGCAACCAGGCTACGGGACTGAATGTCCGCAGCAACAGGTTCGACAGCATCAATGAGTTCATTCACATCCAGCATGCGTGCGGGGATACCCAGTTGGCTGGTGAGATAATCGGCAACACCCGGTATATCCCTGTTCATTGGGGCAACGATAAGTGACGAAACCTGTGGATGTGCGAAATGGCTCTCGTAGTAGTCCAGCGATCGCTGGATCTCGATAATAATGTTGTCGAGCCAGCCCTCAATCAGTTCCCGGTCATCCTGCAGTGTCGGTGTATCAGGCAGACTGCCTGTCCCCTGCTCGATATGACGGGACAGGTAAAGTATCGACTTGCGTGTGATCGTGATGATCCCGTTGTCATCTCCGATATAAACAAATGCAACGCCACCAGTATCCTCCGGCAGCAATGAGGTAACATTACGTAACGCCAGTTCCGGTATATCGATGACCTCAAGATGCAGGCCGGCACGTAACAACTGGTCAATCCGTTGTCGGACTGTGTCGGTACGGGCCACCACGGCATACATCATTTTATTACGGCCCGCCGTGCGTTGATCGGGGACTTCAAAAACATCGACCACGGCGTCATCAATATGAAAATCAATCAGGTCTTTTACCCGCCAGCGGATCGCGGCCTTTAATTCATCCGGCTGGACATCCGGTGCTTCCACAAGTAACAGGCTGTAACTTCCCGATTCCAGCGTACTGACACAATGATAATCATCCAGATGGTGGGATCGCGTCAGGCGCGCGATCTCGGCATCCTGTAATGACACGCTTTCCAAGGGCTGGACATCACATAATTCCAACAGGGGCGTGGTATCCTTTTCGCGCCGGACCCTGGCAACGGCGATCGCATAATCGTCAGGACAAACCGCAACCTGGGCGTTTTTCTTCAGCGATTTTTTGAACAAACCCAGCATTTATTTTCCCCCTGGTTAACGCCAGCGTTTCTTCTCTGGCACTGGTTATTTTTTGACCAGCCTACTTTATTCAAGGTATATTTTTCACAATTAACATAAGTTTTTCACTCTAACCCCTTATTGTCAATGCAATTTTTATTAAAAGCGATATGAAAACAAGACAAATTCCAATGCCACAAATCGGTTGGCTGATGGGTTATCTCGCGCCATCCGGCCGGGCGGCGGGGATGAAGACTTCTGTGATAAATCAGGTAAGCAACTGATTTTATTATAAATTACCAGGGTTCGCGGATATAGATGTATTCACTCGGTCCCTGGTAAATACCGAAGGTGGCGCGACCGTCAGGATCGTCGTCGTAGGGCCCGTCTCCCGCCCCGTCGTCGTCGTCCCAATCATAGCGCAGCCAGTTCATGTTAGCGTGTGTCCCCAGCGGGACCGTGGACAGGTCGATCGTGATGTCGGCAGAGCCGGTATTGCCCGCACCCGGCGCACTGAATTCCAGCGCCCCGTCACCCTCGACAAACGGTTCATTACCCAAAGTGGCCGTGGTGCAACCATTACCCGGCCCGGGACAGGTCCCGCCGGACGTGATCACCACGTCCCCGTCAGTTTCTGGTCCTTCAAAAGCACTCGACAATGACAGGTCGGTGGCCGCAACAGAAGTGCAGCCATCATCCGTATTGGTAATGAAACTGCCGGAAACACTATCGAAATATTGTGTCCGGAACACCGGCCTCAGCGGCAACAGTTCGGAACCGAACGCGGTACCGATGACCAAACGACCGAAACGCAATGTCGCACCGGTGATATTATTGATGGTGTAATCATCACAGACATCGTCATTATCCGAATCATGGCAAACACTATCAGTGTCGGTAAGGTCATCGGTATTGGCGACATTACCGGTAAATCCCGAGAAGGTGACATCAGCATCGGCGCTGAACTCGCCTTCCTCCGCAACGCGGGTATACATAAAAGCATCACCGTTCGTTCCGGCATCCAGGGTCAGTGTTCCCTGCCCGTCCAGATCGGTATCACCCGTAACAGTCACGGTATTGTCCTGTATCGCCGCGAAACTGGCGGCTGCGCCGGCGTTGTCATTATATGAGCGATCCAGATCGGTAACGGCCAGTTTCCAGAAATCCTGACCGTACTTCTGCGTGACAACACCGTTGATGTTCAGTGCCTGTAACGTCAACGCCGGCGGCGAACCGTAGCGATACGTCTGATCCAGATAAGTAAACGGCGTGCCGGTAGTACATTCATCGGCAAAGGCCGGACTGCCGTCACTGACGACGACAAACCGGTCCGGGATAAACCGGCCGATGTTGGCACTGCCTGATGACGAGATGGTCTCGCCGATGTAAAGCGGAGGTATGGCGGTAACGGTAAAAACACCCACTTCAGAGATCGTCTGGCTGGACAAGGTAACCGATCCCTGATCCGCGTTCACAATGTCGGCATTTGAGATACCCAGCGAGCCGGGATCTCCGCCACCGGGTGCGATGAGATTATGCGAAAGCGTAATGCCACTCAGTTCAAAATTCGGTGTCGTGCTGTTTGATCCGGTACAGAAATCGCTGTCGGTTTCAGCGTCACTCTCCCAGGTAACACCTCGAACTGTCAGGTTGAAGATATCATCGGCCTTGATGAACGCACTGCAGGTTCCATCACCGCTGGCGCAGTCTGAGTCGGTGTCGGTGCTCTCGACACAAAGGCCGGCGGGTTTGACAACGAACGGCCCGGAGTCACCCTGCATGAAGACATTGTTTGGATCATCGATATCGAAACGGGCATGCAGGGTAATCTGGCCGGCATCGTCATAGACAAAACGTAATGGTGTTTTCGAGTCGGCATCGAAATCAAACTGAATATCGGTATAGGTACCGACCGAGGCATTACTGTTGGCTGCAATCGGTACCAGTATCCCGCTGTCGTCTTCCACCTCGACATTGACGCTTTCGCAACCGACCGGGTTGTTGCATTCCGATGCCATCTGGATCGTGACGTCGTTCTGGTTTTCAAACACGAACTGGCACTCGAGTGAATCATTGGTCTCGATCGCCTGCAGGAACAGGTTCTGGAATCCGGTACCGGCGGTGTTTGACTGCTTGCCGGAAAGCTTGGTAGTAATTGCAACCGGTACCGCCGCGGCGTCCACCACCCGGAAAATGGCTTCCCGGAATTCGATCGTGGGATCTTCCAGTTCCGTGGCAACACCGTCATCGAGATTGATATCGAGTGTGCCTGTCGCCAGTTGCCGAAGTTCCAGCGTTACCGAATTCTCTTCCGGGCTGGCCGGCCAGGTATAGGTAACCGGGTTACCGGGGTTTCCGCTCAAGGACCCGCCACCCGTGGCATTGTCCCATTCGCCCGAGAGCGTCGGCGTGCCATCGATTACGGAAGTGATATCCAGTGTCGTCCCACCGGGGACGGCAATCGGATTGTCACTGCTGTCATGCGCGGTAATCTGCACCTCGGACGGCTCGCAGGTAATGCCGATCGATCCGTTCGGAAAACTGATTTCGTAGTGATCAACTGCGATCACACAGGCCGGGATGCAGAATGCCTCGGAGAAAACCAGCACGCCGGCCCTTTCCGTGGTGTGATTGCGTTCCGAATCCCTGAACGTATCTTCGTCCACCGCCAGGTTGATCTGGGTCGTGGAAATATTACAACGCCTCACCCAGCCACCGTCGCCGCCATCATGAGTATTCTGGTGGGCAATGGCCAAGGGAATTGTACTGTAGGTATTAACAAATGGCACTGCCTGGCCAACACTACCGGCACAGTTTTCGTTGTCCCAGCCCTGGATGTTGTCGGCAGAAACGATGGTTTCATAAAGTACGTTGACACCGGAAACAAAACTGCCCTGCACGTTACCTTCCACGGCCAGGTAACCGACAGTTTCATTGTTGCTGATAACCGGCGGTGTCAGGTCATCCACCTCGGCCCGTTCCAGTGCAAGTTCGACTCCCGTCGCGGAAACATTCTGCACGGCTGTTACCAGCCAGGGAACACTGGATGTGGCCGGGGGATTTGCGGTTTCATTCACCATGGTCTGGATCTGCGCCAGCACCGCTGGCGTGCCGGAAAATGTTGTCGCGAAATTGATCGTTTCCCAGCCTTCCGGTCCGGGAACACCAGCACCGTGCTGTACCTCGTTGGTTGGCACACTGCCCGCTTCCAGGATACGCCCGTCGGGCAATGTCAATGTACCCTCCTCGATGGCAAGGTAATCCACCGTCATGGCAGGATGCGGGCCGTCCAGGTTATCCGGTTCCACCTGCGTGATCTCGAAACCCGTGGTCGTCACATTTCGTATCCGGATAGAACTCGGATCGGAACCCTCGTTGGTTGGCAGGACGAATACCAGGGGCGGCGTGGTATAGGTCTGGTTAAACGTGGCCGTGGTAAATGACGCAGTTACTGTCGTGTCATTCAGGGTCACGGTGTCCACTTCCATCTTCGTACCCACAGACACGCAGGGATGGGTATTGTCGCGGATAGCGATCACGTCAACATCGGCAAGCACAGCATCATAAACACGGACCTCATCGAGATTGCCGTTAAAGTACTCCGGCGATCCGCCGGTATCCTCTATCCGGCCGATACTGGAATAGGCATTACCAATAACGCCCGCACCGATGGTGCCGCTCGTATCCAGATTGCCGTCTATATAGATCTTGTAGGAACCGTCTGAGGCGTCGCGGGTAAGTGCGACATGGTGCCAGTTGTCATCATTGATCGGCACAGACGACTTGGAAGTGAAATCGTTGGCCACGGAAATACCGATGTGGCCGGATCCGTCCAGCCAGCCCCAGAAGATGTCATCTGACCCTCCGGATTCCTCCACGCCGGTGACGCCCGGCGCCATCCAGCCCGTATCATTGCCGGTCTGGGTCGTCTTGATCCAGAACGTCAGGCTGGCGGTGTCATTGAGTATCGTGGAGATATTTCCGACATCGACGTAATCATCATTGCCATCAAAAAAACCGTAACCGCAGGTGCCGGGGGTTCCGGCAATAGCCGGATCAACGGAGTCCGTGATTGCACCATTTACCGCCGTGCCGTTATACGTCCCCGTTTCATCAACGACTTCGCCGGGGGTGCCGTTCCAGGTGGTTTCGTCCATGCGCCACTCCGCTACTGCTGCCGGAACCGAACAGTAATATAGCCCCTGACCAAAGGTGGGAGAGGGACCCGCAGGAATTGGTGTGTATACAAAACCACCCGACACCCTTCCCCAGCGTAAACGGATTTCCGACTGGCCACCGTTTTCATAATACTCGAGGCGAATTTCATAAATCTGACCAGCGGTAAGGGCTACATTTCCACTGGTATCCGTCGTGGCGGCGTGATCGGTCCAGTTGTCAATAACCAGGTTCCCGTCGACCCAGAGGCGCACACCGTCATCGGAAACCGTCTGGAAACGATAAGTATCCGTCGAAGTAATCCGTAATACACCTTCCCAGCGGACGGAAAAGTTATTATTACCGACCCCGGCTACGCCGGGTGAACCGCCGCCCCAGTCGAAATTTACGGGACCGTCAATACGTGTGCCCGCAGCAGGAGACGTCAGTGTCATATTATTGAAATAATAGCCAGTGATACCGCTGGAGAGCCCGCTGTTGAAACTGCAAGAAGAAGGCAGTACCGTCCCGGAGACGGTAACATCATCGATATGCCAGTAATCAAAATTACCGTTATTACCATTCGTCTGGCGGACCCGCACCTGGAAGTTTGCGTGAAAAGCATCGGAATTAGTAATGTTGTAAGTGCGGGTAAAGATCTCACCCGCAGGATTGTTACCAATAAACGTTTCCAGCACAATAAAAGTCCCGACGTTGTTGATATATCCGACTTCAAGATCCTCGTTGTTATCCGGGTCCTCGCTGAAACTGTCATCACCGCGCCGGATCCACATGTCGACCGAGAGACTCGATGCTCCGGCTGTGTTGATCACCGGTGAAGTGGAAGTCACCGTACCACCACGAGTAAACATTGAATTCGATGGAGAACTGGATGTCTGATTACTGACACCCGTCCGGCTGCCGTCCGATGCCGTCCAGTTGTAACCGCTCTCGAAATCATCGGTGAACAGAACCGCCGCATTTACTGTTAAGACATTGCAAAACAGCAACACGCCAGCCAGATACCTGAAGGCCCGCAGTATTGAATACGTAATCGCTTTCACTGTTACTCGTCCTGTCAACTCAGTGTCCCTCTCTCCAGTAAATTACCGGGGATTCGCTCTCGTCTGTTTCCGGTTGTTCACCTGTCTGATCAACTGGTTCCGGGTCGGCCTGCATTTCATGTTTAAACACCTTCTTGCTTTCGGATGAGTGCATTTCCTGTTCTACGGAGGTGGCGGTTTCGTTCCCGAGCCATTTCTCACCTGCCCACCAGGCCGCCGAGGCAAATCCGCCCGCCAGTAACAGAACGATCCACCAGGGAATTCTGTTCGGGCTTTTTTTCTCCTCCGCGGCGGACAGGCGTCGTACAAGCCTTTCCTCCAGCCTATTCAAGCGGGCTGGTTCAGCTTCCTGCATTGCAGCAAAGGCCTGCTTCAGCAACGCTTCCAGCCGGTCAGTCTCAGGTACCGGAAAATCATGCGGCACGCTAATCCTCCTGCCAGCGCTGTTGCAGTTTATTCAATATGGCGGCGACCTGTCGCCTGATCGTGCCTTCCGGCATTTCCAGCACCGCTGCAATCTCTTTATGTGTCATACCGGACCAGTAACGCATGAACAGCAGATTTTGTTCATCCTGTGGCAGGGTTCTCAATAATGCCTGCACATAATCACGTTCAGTGAGATCTCCGGCTGCCGGTTCAGCATACCGATCAACTGCCTCGCTGTCCGTGCTTACCGGCGAAGTTCGATCCCGACGGTAGCTGTCGATATGCATATTTATTGCAATGCGGTAAAGCAGGGCGACGGGAGAACGCAGGTCATTGCAGACCACCCCGATAAATTTGAAAAATGCCTCGGCAAGCAGATCGTAGGCGTCATCCTGCGTGCAGCCTCTCGCACAAAGAAACTGCCAGAGTTTTCCGGACTGGTTGCGGTAAAACGTGGAGAAGGCGGCCATGTCGGAATCCCTGCAATAACGTTCCAGAAGTTGC
>DATIPP010000081.1:0-19761 GCA_035471825.1 Gammaproteobacteria bacterium | reverse complement strand
TCCTTACTCTCATTCGCCATGATAGATACAGGAGGATGTGCAGGTTTCACCAACGACAATCGTCGACAACAAGGGCAATTCAGGTTTCAGTTCCCGCCAAATCCACTTGGCAAGATTTTCGCTGGTAGGATTTTCCAGTCCTTTGATTTCATTCAGATAGCGATGGTCCAGCCGTTCATAAACCGGCCTGAAAATCTCGCTGATGTCCGCAAAGTCCATAACCCAGCCCAGTTTCTCGTCAATTTCCCCTTCTATCAGGATCTCGATGCGAAACGAATGACCATGCAATCGCCGGCACTTATGACCGTCTGGCAAATTCGGGAGCAGGTGTGCAGCTTCAATATGGAAAACCCTGCTAAGTATCATCTTGTTGTTCGTTGGTTCATTGCTGTGGACTGCTGGCATTCTGCTTGAATTGCTGATAGATCTCGGTCGCCCTCTTCCAAACACTGCCCGGTTTCCCGTCACCAACGGGGTTATCGTCCAGCTTCACCACGGGCACAATCTCCCAGGTAGAACTCGTTATCCAGATCTCACCTGCCTGTTCCAGTTCATTCCGACTGACAGGTTTCTCGTGGCAGATAATCCCGGCGTTGTTGAGTAATTCCACGACCAGGTCACGGGTAATACCAGGCAGTATTTTATCGTCCTTTGGCGGTGTCATAACAACATCATTCTTGATGATAAACACGTTACTCGCCGCCCCCTCGGTGACGATATCGTTTCTGAGCAATATAACCTCCCTTGCTCCGGCAAGACTCGCCTGGTGCCTCAGGATTATACTGGGCAGTAATGTTATGGCCTTGATCCTGCAAAGCGACCAACGTATGTCTTCTGCCGTTATGGCACTGATTCCACCAGAGAAATCCTGTCGCTGCAGGGGTTTGCTCATGGCAAATACAGTCGGTTTCCCGGCAATGCCAATAGCATGGTCTCGTTCTGACACACCCCGCGTTACCTGCAGATAAATCGATTGGTCCCCTGCCACATTTCTGGCCACCAGTGTTTCCAGTATATCGCGCCATTCATCCCGGGTCAGGGGATTATCCAGATAGATTCCGGCGAGACTATTGTTAAGTCTGTCGATGTGTTCCGAAAACCGGAAGATATGCTGCTGATACACCGGTAATACCTCGTAAACACCGTCACCGAAAGTAAACCCGCGATCCAGTACGGGGACCTTCGCCTCCTCTAATGGCATGAATTCCCCGTTCAGGTAAACAATAGACATCTGGCGACTATTCAAATATCAGGCGTATATCGTCTTTCAGGCGACTGAACAGGCTGCCTTTCGGAATTGCCCGCATGGCGTATACCGGCTCACTGCGTTTAACTTCATCGGCTAGTGTCAGAACTATTTCCCCGAGATGTTCACCTTCATCAATCGGTGCAAAAAGTCTGTCGGGAATGGTAAAACTGGTATTCAGTTTTTCAAACTGCCCGCGCGGAAGTGTGATGTAAAGATCTTTGCGCAAGGCCAGGTCGAGACTATCCTCCCTGCCTTTCCAGACACGTGCTGTTGTGACTGACTCATTGGCTTCGTAAAGTTTCTTTGTCTCATAGAAGCGGAAACCGTAATTCAACAATGCCTGGGTGGCCTTTGTACGGGCGCTGTCGCTGTCGGCCCCCATGACAACAGTTATTAATCGCATATCATTCCTTTTTGCCGAGGCCACCAGGCAATAACCCGCTGCCTCGGTGTGTCCGGTTTTTATGCCATCTACCGAGTCATCCAGCCATAACAAACGGTTTCTGTTTTGCTGGGTTATTTCATTGTAGGTGAATGATTTGTCGGAATGATATTTGTAAACATCCGGAAAATCCCGGATCAGCGCCGCAGCAAGAATGGCCACGTCATGTGCCGTCGTGTAATGATTTTCATCCGGCAGACCGGTACTGTTCATAAAATGGCTGTCTTTCATGCCCAGACGTTTTGCATGCTGATTCATCAACTCGGCAAAAACAGTTTCATCGCCGGAGATATATTCTGCGAGAGCAACACTGGCATCGTTTCCTGATTGTATGACGACACCTTTAACAAGTTGGCCGACAGTTACCTCATCGTTCACCTCGATAAACATCCGGGAACCTGGCATGCGCCATGCCTTTTCACTGACCACCACCACGTCATCCAGGTTTATCTTGTTGTTGGCCAGCTCATTCCCCACGATATAGGTTGTCATAATTTTTGTCAGGCTGGCGGGCGGCAGCTTTTCATCAATATTATCGGATGCCAGTATCTGGTTGCTGTGATAATCCATAATCAGCCAGCCACTGGCCTGTATTTTGGGGGGCGCCGGTATCAATGACATTCCTGCCAGAACGGCACCGCTGAAAACCAATTGAAAAATGGTAAACAAAAGCAATCTTTTTATCATTTTGCTCCACTGCATATTTAATAACTGAAAAGGAAAATAAATCAGGGCCGATCAACCACAATCGTGTGTTCAGTGACACCGATCTCGGCCAGGCGGTCAACAATCCTGTCGGCCGTGGCAACTGTAACCAGCGGACCGATTCTCACCCGGTGCAATACTTCACCATTGATGACTGCCCGGTTGATATTGACCAGATCCTCACCAAAACCAGCAAGTTTTCGGCGCAGGTTTTCAGCATTCGCCAGATATGAAAAGGCCCCGACCTGGATATAGAAAGCAGTCGTGCTGTCCCTGTCTCTCGGAACATGTCGCACCGGGATCGTCCTTTGTTGTTGCTGGCCGGGCTGTATGGCCCGCACTTCCACCAGGCCGGTACCGTTATTGACAATACCGAGCTTTACGGCGGCCGAATAGGATAAATCGATTATACGGTTTGCATGAAAGGGACCACGGTCATTGACCTTGACCACTACGCTACGGTTATTTTCAAGGTTGGTCACCTCTACATAGGTCGGCAGTGGCAAATGCTTGTGTGCTGCCGTCATGGCATACATGTCATAGGTCTCGCCACTGGAGGTGCGACGACCGTGAAATTTCTTGCCATACCAGGAAGCGATACCGCGTTCCACGAACCCTTCGCTGCTTTCCAGAACATAATAACGTTTGCCCAATACTTCGTAGGAAGACGGATTACCGTATTTGCTGCGTTCCTCATATTTCGGGACCGCATCCGGCACTCTGGATACATCGATCGGACGTTCCGGAGCACCATCTTTCTCCCCGATGATACTGCAGGAGCCCGACAATAGAATGATTGCAGATAAAAAAACTGTTCTTTTTTGATAGATCACAATGAATACCCTTTATTCGATTGTGGCAATATGATTCTCCATGCGGGAACGTATCTCTTCCGAAAGCTGGTATACGGCCATCGCATACAGTGCACTGTGATTGTAACGCGTAATAACATAAAAATTATTCATTGCCAGCCAGTATTCATTACCTTCTGCAGTATCAAGCCGTAACAGTTTTAATTTCCTGTCCGGAGTCACAGGTCCGGATTGTCGAATACCATAACGTGGAAGCTCGGCAGCCTGCATATGCAACTCCAGCCGATCATTCAGTACCTGTAAATGTTCATCTCCGTCGACCGTGGCTGGCATGGCAATCGGGTCATCTTTTACCCACTGGTGTTCATGAAAGTAATTCGCCACACTGCCTATGGCATCGACGGGATCATTCCAGATATCGATTTTGCCATCCCGGTCAAAATCCACCGCATAACTCCGGTAACTGCTGGGAATAAATTGCGGGATTCCCATTGCGCCGGCGTATGAACCCTTGAATGACAACGGGTCTATTTTCTGTTCGCGAGCCAGAATCAGGTACTGTTTCAATTGGTCACGAAAAAAAGCGCCGCGCCTTGGATAGTGAAAAGCCAGGGTAGCCAGTGCATCAATCACACGATCGCTTCCGGTGAAACGACCATAACTTGTTTCCACCCCGATGATGGCAATGATTATTTCCGGCGGAACACCATAAATACGCCGGGCACGATCAAGTGCTTCCCTGTTTTCCTCCCAGAACCGTATGCCCTGCTCAATTCGTGCCGGCTTGATAAAAATCTGACGATATTCATGCCAGGGAAGTGCCTCCGCAGGACGCTGTATGGCATCCAGAACACGTTGTGATTTCCTGGCATTTTCAAACAGGTTCTCGAGATCACTCCTTACAAAATCATGTTCCCGGACCATTTCATTAATAAAGCGGTCAACAGCAACCTGGTCAAGTCCCGCCGCCTGGGCAGGATTCATCAAGACTATCGAGAAAACCAGAACAACTTCAGGAATAATTTTCATCGGAATAAAAAACTAGTCGGAAAGCATTCTTCGATGCGTGTTTATTGACATCAGGATACCGAAAGCAATCATCAAAGTCACAATGGAAGTGCCTCCCAGACTGATCATTGGCAGGGGGACACCTACTACCGGCAGTTGACCGGTTACCATACCCATATTGACAAAAACATACACAAAAAATGTCATCACAAAGCCGGCTGCCAGTAATTTACCATAGGTCTGCTGTGCCGAGACGGCGATAATCAGGCCACGGAATATAATGAACATGTAAAGTACTATCAGCAGGAGCACACCCATGAGGCCGAATTCCTCGCAAAAAACCGCGAAAATAAAATCGGTGGAGCGTTCCGGCAGGAATTCCAGGTGCGATTGTGTCCCGTTCAGCCAGCCCTTGCCATAAAGTCCACCCGAACCGATGGCAATCTTGGACTGTATGGTATGGTAACCTGCGCCGAGCGGGTCCTGCTCCGGGTCCAGAAACGTCAACACACGGCGCTTCTGGTACTCATGCATAAAATGCCACAACACCGGGGCACAAAGGGCAATAATCAGGGAAAACCCGGTGATGAAACGCCATCCGATTCCTGAGATAAACAGTACCGAAAACCCGGCCGCACCGACCAACAAAGCCGTACCGAGATCCGGCTGCTTGGCGATCAATACCACGGGAACAATCACGAGTACGCAGGAAAATATAATCCTGCCGATCGTCGGTGGCAGATGATTCCCGGCCAGAAACCAGGCAATTACCATGGGCACAGCAAGTTTCATGATCTCGGACGGTTGAAAACGAAAAAACCCGAGGTCTAACCAGCGTTGCGCACCCTTTCCAACATCACCAAACAGCAGAACTGCCACCAGCAGGGACACGCCCCCAAGGTAAATCCAGAGTGACCACCGTTCCAGTTGTATGGGGCTGAACTGGGCCACGCAGAACATGAGGACCAGGGCGATACCCATACGGATCGCCTGGCGGAACACTACTTGCAAATCCTGTCCCGCGGCGCTGTAAAGCACGACCAGGCCAATGCCACATAACACCAGCAACCCGAATAAAAGGGGTACATCTATGTGCAGGCGTTTTGCCAGGGTCTTCTCCTCCATCTACCCGGCGTTGATCTTGTCGTTGATAAGATAATGATCGAGTAACTGCCGGGCGATGGGCGCCGCAGTGCGGGACCCGCTGCCGCCGTTCTCGACGATGATTGCGAGGGCAATCCTGGGATCTTCCACCGGTCCAAAGGCGATAAACAGCGCATGGTCCTTGAACCTCTCCGAGATAGCTTTCTCATCGTATTCCTCGTCCTGGGCAATGCCGATAACCTGCGCGGTGCCTGTCTTGCCGGCGAAATGATAGGGTGCCCCCATCCCGCTGCGACGTGCCGTACCCCGGTCACCATGAACGACGTCTTCCATGGCCTGGACGATTGTTTTCCAATGTGATTCCTTGTAAAGGGAGACAGACTTTTGCTTTTTATTCTGAAGGCTTTCGATCTCGTTGGTTATCGGATCCCGGGCCTCATAGACCAATCGTGGCGAGACAAGGTGGCCGTGGTTTGCGAGCGAGGCCGTGGCCACGGCCAGTTGCAGGGGCGTGGCCAGGATCGAACCCTGGCCGATCCCGACAATCAGTGTTTCACCCGGGTACCACGGCTGATGGTAGGTCTTGCGCTTCCATTCATCCGATGGAACCAGGCCGGACGATTCACCACCGATATCGATATCGGTGGTCCGCCCGAAGCCGAAGTCGGTCAATGCATCGTGTATCCGGTCAATACCCAGCTCATGGGCGAGGGTGTAAAAATACACATCACACGACTGCATGATGGAATAGTTCAAATCAACATGGCCATGGCCGTATTTTTTCCAATCGCGATAACGGTGTGTACTACCCTTGAGTGAATACCAGCCCGGACACCAGATGGTTTCCGACGGATCAACTGCACTATAGGCAAGTGCTGCCGCACCCAGAAACGGTTTGATCGTGGACCCCGGCGGATACTTTCCCTGCAAGACCCGGTTAATAAGTGGCTTGTCGCTGGACTGCAATAGTGCACGGTAGGCCTTGAAATCGATACCGTTAACAAACGGGTTCGGATCGTAGCTCGGCGAACTGACCATGGCCAGGACATCACCATTATCCGGATCCAGGGCAATGATCGCACCCCGCTTGCCTGCCAGCGCCTCTACGGCGGTTAGCTGCAGGGAAATATCCAGGGTCAGGTAAATGTCCTTGCCAGGTTCCGGGGGTGTACGTTCCAGGACGCGGATAATCCGTCCCTGGGCATTGATTTCGACCTGCTGATATCCGACTTTTCCATGCAACAGGTTTTCATACGCCTTTTCCGCGCCGAATTTACCGGTATGCGTGGTGCCGATGTAATTGGATTTATCCAGTTGCTCGAGATCCTGCTCGTCGACCCGGCCGACGTAACCAATCGCATGAGATACTTCATCTTTAAGCGGATAACGACGATAGGGCCTGGCAATCACTTCCACGCCGGGGAAATGATGCTGGTTGACCGAAAACCGGGCCACCTCCTGCTCATTGAGATTATAACGCAGGGGCACGCTCTCGAAACGCCGTTTTTCCTTAAGAAGCTTTTTGAATCTTTCCACATCATTTTTTTCGATCGTGACATACTCGGAGAGATCCTTTATCACCTTGTCCAGATCATCGATTCTTTCCGGTACGATCTCGAGACTAAACGCCGGCTGGTTCTCTGCAAGAAGAATACCGTCCCTGCTGTAGATAAGTCCCCTGATAGGCGGTATTGGTAATATCTTGACACGATTGTTCTGTGACAACGTGATGTAGTGTTCATGTTGTATGAACTGCAGATAAATCAGTCGGCTGATAATGAGTAACATCAGCAACACAATGATCACGCCGGTAAATACTACACGGTGTTTAATCAGTGATGTTTCCTGGGTATTGTCTTTAAAGGGGAAATCCAGTGCCATCAAACGCGAGAATTCTTAATATGAGAAAGAGCCGGCATACTGCTTCATGAAAGATTACTAATACACCTGATAGCGACGGCGTATGTCGCGAAGGATAATAAAAAACCATGGCCAGAGAATCATACTGGTCAGGGCCGGCATCCAGTAGGTCCATGATTCAGGCGGCACACCCATGATGCCGCGTACCCAGAGTGATAATAATAAATAAATCAACACCATGAAACAGACAAGAAATGCCTGTTGTAGCAACGGAAACATGCGAATACGCTGGTGGGACTTGATAACAAAATACGCGAGAATGGCAAGACCCAGCGCATTCTGACCGAGTAACGTTCCCTGCATCACATCCAGCAACAGGCCCATCGTCCAGCCGACACCAATCCCGATACGGTTGGGTAACGCCATGCACCAGTAAAACAACACCATCGCAACCCACGCTGGGCGCCAGTTACTGGCCCATTCCGGCAACGGCATTGCCGTCAACAACATTGCCACCAGAAAACTCAGGACAATAATGAGGCCGCCATGGTGTTCGGATTTAATCACGGTAACAGGGCATAACTGTCTTGTTCGGTGTCCGGTCTGGCGTAATCATTCGGCCAGACAAGTAGTACTTCGCGACTCTGCCTGATTTTCGCGCTGGGAATAACGGTAACCTTGGCAAACGGTTCGGCCGGATCCAGGACGATATCGGAAATCACGCCCACCGGGTACCCGGACGGGAAACGACTGCCGAGTCCCGATGAAACAATCAGATCACCCTTCTGGATGTCCGCATTGTTCGGCAAGTGTTCCAGTTGCAGGCTGTTGCTTTGACCCGTTCCGACGGCAATTGCACGCAGGCCGTTACGGTTGATTTGCACCGGCAGGGCATGAGTCGGATCAGTAATCAGCAGGACGGTGCTGCTGAACGGACCGACATGCACAATCTGTCCCATAATACCGTTGGCATCAACGATGGGTTGACCGTCGAAGGCGCCCTCTCTAACACCCTTGTTGATGACGACCGTGTGACGAAAAGGCTGCAAATCAACGGCAAGCAGTTCTGCAATAACAACCTTGTCGCTCAGCTTGAAGGAAGATTCCAGTAAACGGCGCAAGCGGCGGTTTTCGGTTTCAAGCACTTCGAATTTCTGCAGTCGTGAACTCAATAACAACCGTTCTTCCCGCAGACGTTCGTTTTCCTCCAGCAAGGAATGATGGGTAACAATAGATTCACTCATCCAGCCGGTGATGTTGGCCGGGATATTCACAATATACTGGACAGGATAAATAATAACGGACAGCGCTGATCGAACTGACTCCAGGTGGTTCTGTTTATGATCCACTGTCATCAGGACGATCGATACCAGTATAAAGACCACGATCTTTACATTGGCTGAAGGGCTCTTTAGAAACAGAGTATTAATAAGCCACTCCCGGTTTGTCGTGTATTCTCACTCTATCGCCAGGATGTCGTTACCATATTCATCAATCATCTCCAGATAACGACCACCTCCCCTGGCCACGCAGGTCAGGGGATCTTCTGCAACAATCACCGGCAATCCTGTCTCTTCCATCAATAACCTGTCCAGATCGCGCAATAGCGCACCGCCTCCCGTCAGGACCAGTCCCCGTTCTGCCACATCGGAACCCAGTTCTGGCGGCGTCTTTTCGAGTGCATTCTTTACCGCGCCGACGATACCCGCGAGCGGTTCCTGCAGGGATTCGAGGATCTCGTTACTGTTCAATGTAAAGCTGCGAGGAATACCCTCGGCCAGGTTGCGGCCACGGACTTCCATTTCCTTCACTTCATTGCCGGGATAGGCACAACCGATTTCATGCTTGATCAACTCGGCTGTTGAATCACCAATCAGACTGCCGTAATTTCGTCGTACATAGTTGATGATAGCTTCATCGAAACGATCACCGCCGATACGAACGGAATCAGAGAAGACAATACCGTTCAGTGAAATCACTGCCACCTCTGTCGTACCACCCCCGATATCCAGCACCATGGACCCGCGCGCGTCACTGACCGGCATACCGGCACCGATCGCGGCAGCCATGGGTTCTTCTATCAGGTGGACTGTGCGCGCGCCGGCCCCGGCAGCAGACTCGCGAATGGCGCGTCGTTCAACCTGTGTTGAACCACAAGGCACAGCTACCAGAACACGCGGACTTGGTTTGAATAATGTCGAACCGTGTACTTGGCGAATGAAATACTGCAACATCTTTTCTGTTACGGTGAAATCGGCAATAACACCATCTTTCAACGGACGAATCGCAGTGATATGTCCGGGTGTTCTGCCCAACATGCGTTTTGCTTCCGTACCGACTGCGCGAATGGATTTTGCATTGATGTTGTCACCGTCCCTGCGGATGGCAACAACAGAAGGTTCGTTTAAAACAATGCCCTTGCCGCGGACATAAATCAGGGTATTGGCTGTACCCAGGTCAATGGATAAATCATTGGAAAAAAGACCACGTATCGTATTAAGCATGTAAGGATATGAATTGTTGTAGTGTTATATTTTCAAGCACAGGATCCCCTGTATTCCGTGTGTATATGTATCGTATCGTTGTCTGCGGGGCCGGGTCCGGGCGTTTCAGGGAAGTGAAACGGATAAGGATACCGTGCAGACAACGGACTTTCACGGTTAAATTCAGACTCCTGCGCTCATCTCTGTAGGCGGAGTCGTAACTTTAGCAATGGCAGTGACTTTGGGCAAGCAGAAGAATATGGTAAATTCTTCATTTTTCAACAAATAATAGAAGAATCTTTATGTCTCTCGACAAATCGGATATCGAAAAGATTGCCTGGCTGGCCCGGCTCTCCATCAGCGTGGAAGAAATCCCCAAATACAGTAAAGAACTCAATAACATACTGGACCTGGTCGAGCAGATGAACGGTGTTGACACCGCTAATATCGAACCAATGGCCCACCCTCTGGAAATCACCGCACGACTGCGGGAAGACCGGGTCACGGAGTCCAATCAGCGCGAGCGGTTCCAGGCCATTGCGCCCGCAGTCGAGAATGGTCACTATCTCGTCCCGCGGGTGATTGAATAACCATGCTACCGACCCTGCGTCCCTGAATCCCGAGACAGCACAACATCCATGCATGATCATACATTGGCCGAGTTGTCGAAGGCGCTGCAATCCGGTGAATTCAGCAGCACGGAATTGACCCGTCATTACCTCGACCGCTGCCAGGCATTCAACGACAAGCTGAATTGCTTCATTACCTTGATCCCGGAAAAGGCACTGGATCAGGCCAAAATTGCGGACGAACGGCGTTCTGCCGGCGAAGCGGGTCCGCTGACGGGCATTCCACTCGCCCACAAGGACATATTCTGCACCGATGGTGTCAGAACGTCCTGCGGGTCGCGTATGCTGGATAATTTCATCGCACCATATGATGCCACGGTCACGGAAAAACTGAACGCGGCGGGTATGGTGACGCTCGGCAAAACCAATATGGACGAGTTCGCCATGGGTTCTTCCAACGAAACCAGTTATTACGGACCGGTCAGAAATCCCTGGGACAGGGAGCGTGTACCCGGAGGTTCTTCCGGGGGCTCCGCCAGCGCGGTGGTCGCCCGCCTGGCACCGGCGGCAACCGGAACGGACACCGGCGGATCCATCCGCCAGCCGGCATCCCTGTGTGGCATTACCGGTCTGAAACCCACATATGGCCGGATATCCCGCTACGGCATGATTGCATTCGCCTCGAGCCTGGACCAGGGCGGTACCCTGACACGCACTGCCGAGGATGCAGCGCTGTTGCTGAATGCCATGGCCGGATTCGACGAACGCGATTCCACCTCCGCCGAGGAACCGGTCGGAGACTACACCGCCACACTGAATGACTCGATTGACGGATTGAAGATTGGATTACCGGATGAATACTTCGATGAGCGCCTGGACGATACAGTCGCCGAGCGGGTTCGGGAAGCCGTCAGGGAGTTGGAAAAGCTGGGCGCCAGTGTCCGCTCCATCAGCTTACCGACTTCCCGGCTGTCGATTCCGGCGTATTACGTCGTCGCACCGGCAGAATGCTCCTCGAACCTTGCACGCTATGACGGTGTCCGCTTCGGTTTCCGCTGCAAGGATCCGGTAAACCTTGCCGATCTCTATTGCCGCTCGCGCGGAGAAGGCTTCGGCCGCGAGGTCAAACGCCGGATCATGATCGGGACCTATGTCCTTTCCGCCGGTTACTACGATGCCTATTACCTGAAGGCACAACAAATCCGCCGCCTGATACGGGACGAATTCCGGCGGGCATTGCAGGAGGTGGATGTAATTATCGGTCCGACCGCTCCCGGCATTGCTTTCCGAATCGGCGAACTGGCCGACGACCCCATCAGTATGTACCTGTCAGACATGTATACTGTTTCGGTGAACCTGGCTGGAATGCCGGCAATATCGGTCCCTGCCGGACAAATAGAACATCTTCCTGTCGGCATGCAGATTATCGGCGATTATTTTCAGGAGGGCCGTCTCCTGAACATAGCCCACCGGTTTCAGCAGGCGACCGATTTCCACCAGGCAGCACCGGGGAACATTTGATGGAGTGGGAAACCGTTATTGGCCTCGAGATCCACGCCCAGCTGGCAACCGAGAGCAAGTTATTCTCGGGAGCGGCAACGGCCTATGGCGCCGACCCAAATACGCAGGCCTGTGCCGTGGATCTCGGTCTGCCAGGCGTATTGCCGGTAATCAATCAACGCGTCGTCGAAATGGCGGTCCGTTTCGGCCTGGCCATCGAGGCGGAAATCCCCCCGTCGTCCATCTTCGCCCGCAAGAATTATTTCTATCCCGACCTCCCCAAGGGTTACCAGATCAGCCAGTATGAATTGCCGATCGTCAGTCACGGCCATATTACCATTCGACTGGAAGAGGGCAGTGAAAAGGTCATCGGCGTGACCCGCGCACATCTGGAAGAAGACGCGGGTAAATCCGTGCACGAGGGTTTTGGTAATCTGACAGGTATTGATTTGAACCGTGCTGGTACTCCCTTGCTTGAGATCGTCTCCGAACCCGATATGCGTTCCTCCCGGGAAGCGGGACAATACATGAGAAAGATCCATTCACTCGTACGTTACCTCGGGATTTGTGACGGCAACATGCAGGAAGGGTCCTTTCGTTGCGACGCCAATGTCTCGGTCAGGCCCAAAGGGCAGGTGGAATTCGGTACGCGTACCGAGCTGAAAAACCTGAACTCGTTCCGTTTTATTGAACAGGCGATTGACTATGAAGTGGAACGCCAGATTGACGTACTCGAGGACGGCGGCAATATCGTACAAGAAACCCGTCTGTACGACCCGGACAAGAGCGAGACGCGTACCATGCGCGGCAAGGAGGAGGCTCACGATTACCGTTACTTTCCCGAACCCGATCTGCTCCCCATGCATATCGAAGAGGCCGTTATCGAGAAGATCCGCCAGGATATCCCGGAATTGCCGGACGCCAAGCGGGAACGCTTTATCGAGCAGTATGGCTTATCAGAAGATGACAGTAACCAACTGACGGCCAACCGCGAGATAGCCAATTATTTTGAAGCAACAGTGCAAGCTGCCGATGGTGATGCCAGGCTCAGTGCGAACTGGATCATGGGAACCTTTTCCGGTGCATTGAATCGTGACGATATTGCTGTCAATGAAAGCCCGGTAACGGCTGCCATGCTGGGAGGTCTTATCAAACGTATCAAGGACGACACCATTTCCGGCAAGATCGCCAAGGATGTCTTCGAGGCCATGTGGAACGGCGAGGGTGATGCCGACAGGATTATCGAAGCCAGGGGATTGAAACAGGTGACCGATACCGGTGCCATCGAAAGACTCGTTGACGAAGTCATTGCCGACAGCAGGGCACAGGTGGAACAGTACCGAAACAGCCCACCCGAAAAACAGGGCAAGTTAATCGGATATTTTGTTGGTCAGGTCATGAAACGTTCCGGCGGCAAGGCCAACCCGAAACAGGTGAATGAACTGTTACGACAAAAACTCTGATTAAACCTTTTCGAACGGAAAACTTGTACTGTTCCGTACATACGGTTAATGTCCGACATACAGTTACATTCAGAACTCGGCCATGAAAATCCTGATTATCGGCGCCAATGGCAAGATCGGTAAACTCCTCATCAAACAACTCGCCAAAAGCAATCATGAAATCCGGGCCATGATACGCAAGGAAGAACAGCGGCCGGTGCTCGAAGCCCTGGGTGCGGAGGTGGTCCTCGGCGATCTGGAAGGCGAATTCGAACACGCCCTTGAAGATTGCGATGCAGTGGTTTTCACTGCAGGGTCCGGCCCGTCCACAGGTGCCGACAAGACCATCCTGATCGATATGTGGGGAGCCATGAAAACCATGTATGCCTGCACTGACAAGGGTCTCAAACGCTATATCATGGTAAGTTCACGCAATGCCGGTGATCCGGACAACGGACCCGCAAAAATCAGGCATTACAATGTAGCAAAGCATATCGCTGATGAATACCTGAAGGGCAGCAAGCTGGAATACACTATTCTCCGCCCCGGCAAATTGACGGATGACGAGGGAACCGGTCATATCACAACCACTCGTCCCGATTCAGACCAACAGTCCATCACCCGTGACGATGTCGCCTCCTGTATCGTTTACTGCCTCGATAATCCGGGCACAATCGGAAAAATCGTAGAATTGTATCAGGGTGATACACTCATCAGCGAGGCATTGAAATAGGTCGCCCTGTTTCCGGACATAGTTTAAAGATTCACAGACTTTCGGGAGGTTTTCATGTCCGACAATAAAGATACAAGGACCATGCTGGATAAATCGCGCGATATCATCTCCCAGCTTCGGGAAATGGAGCATTATTCCCAGGATAATATCGAGAAGCTTTCTGAATTCTGGTTCCAGCTGGATGATGACCTGAAGCTCGATTCCCAGGCGGATGCAGTCAATGAATTGTTGAAACTGCAGAATGCATTCCAGGAAAAAATATCATCCACGATCAGCGATTATGAAATCGAATGTAACCGAATCGAGAATGAAGAAACCTGATAGCCGATAACACAACTACCGGTATTCATGGACAAAAGCACTGCCTATCAACATGTTGCTCAACCTGTTGGCAGACCTTGTATTACTGTTACATTTATTGTTCATCCTGTTTGTTGTCTTTGGTGGACTGCTGGTAATTCATTGGAGACGGCTTGCATGGCTGCACATACCTGTTGTGATATGGGGGGTGTTACTGGAATTAAACCAATGGATATGCCCCTTGACCCCACTGGAAAATTACTTCCGTCGCAAGGCCGGTAACGGGAGTTATGATACCGGTTTTATTGAATACTATCTGACTGCGTTCATTTATCCGGGCTGGCTGACTCCGGAAATCCAGATCGCTATGGGAGTGGGCGCGGCATTATTAAATATTCTTATTTACGGCTATGTTCTCTCCCGCTTCCGGCTAGCAAGATTATCGTCAAAAAGGAATCATTGAGTCATGCTGGCGGGTATTATTTAACTGTTTTGAAGTACATGAATGCCGGTCAATATGCAATTTACAACAATAAATACTGGTCTCAATGTATCCCGGATCGGGCTTGGTTGCATGGGAATGTCGGAATTCTATGGGTCGACGGATGACAAGCAATCAATTGCAACACTGCACACCGCCCTGGAACTTGGCATCAACCACTTCGATACAGCAGATGTCTATGGCAGCGGCCATAATGAATCTCTGCTTGCTAGTGCCTTCGCTTCCCGTACCGACGGGATTATTATCGCCAGCAAGTTCGGCGTTATGCGGGACAAGAACGGCGGGTTTACCGGGCTGAACGGGCGTCCCGAATATGTCAGGCAGGCCTGCGAGGACAGCCTGAAAAGACTCAACCGGGGCTGTATTGATTTATATTATGCCCACAGGCTCGATCCCGAAGTACCGGTCGAGGAAACGGTGGGTGCCATGGTTGATTTGATCTCTGCCGGTATGGTCCGTTATCTCGGGCTTTGCGAGGTAACACCTTCCGAACTACAGCGTGCGCATGCAGTTCACCCGGTAACTGCATTGCAAAGTGAATACTCTCTCTGGCACCGGGAAATTGAACAGGAAATAGTACCCATATGCCGCAAACTTGGAATTGCGCTCATTGCCTACAGCCCGCTGGGACGCGGATTCCTCACCGGCCGGATCCGAACCCCGGAATCACTGGAACCGGGTGACTCACGGCGAACCGATCCACGCCTGCAGGAACCGGTCCTGGGGAAAAACCTCGCCAGTGTAAAAACCATTGCCTCGATCGCCCGGGAAAAGGGACTAACATCCGCGCAGGTGGCACTTGCCTGGGTATTACACCAGAACGATATGGTGATCCCGATTCCGGGTACACGTCATCCTGACAGGCTTGTTGAAAACACCAGGGCGCTGGACGTTCAGTTCACGCAGAATGAACTTTCGGAATTACAACAACTCTTTCCGGATAATGCGATGCACATATAAGGAACGGGGCGGAATAAAACCGGTTATTCAAGTATACTACAGCTTATTTCAACGGGGATTACCTATGACTTCATCATTCGACAAGGGTAAACCACTGGCAGAACTACACCTCGGTAAAAGAGGAGTTGAAGCTGCGGAGGAGGCATCACCTGAATTGCTCAGATTTGTGGTCGAACATGGCTTTGCTGACATGTACACCGATGATTCCCTGGATCAGAAATCCCGCAAGGTGGCAACGATTGCCTCCCTGGTAACTTCTGGCTCATTACCCCAACTGGAATGGCATATCCGCGGTGCCCTCGAAAACGATCTGATGAACCAGGATGAAATCAGGGTCCTCATCATCCAGATGACGATTTATATTGGATACCCTGCTGCTTTTAATGCCATGCAGACGGCAAACAAGGTCTTTGATGAGATGGCATAATCGAATTCTTTTTTATCTGGATTATGTAGCTTCAACCTGTATTATTGAAAACGAATGATCGAATCAATCGTGACATCCAGTTGGCCTGCTGCATGACCCTGGTTAACCGCAATTTCCACCAATCCTATAGAGTTCTCATACCAGAATACCTGGCCGGGTGAGACATCGGAAAATGTCGTTGCATGCTCAATTCTGTGTTCGTCTAGTAGGAGTTTTTTGCTGCTGTCCACTTTCATGGCACGTACCCCTGTCATACAGTTACCGAAATGATCAATATAGATAATCTGTTCAAGATCGTCGGGCCACATGTGCCTGTCGTTCCAGGTTACGGCTTCGCCCGGTATGTCCAGCCCATTCGCAATCATGGCGGTAATCGGTGCATACAGGTCACGACCATGAAAACTGGTTGACAAATGTTCCGGACGCCAGTGAATTTTCCAGCATTCGACGTAATCGGCGCGCCTGGCAACGATATCAAAAAGGCCGTTATCGGGACCGATATACCAGCAATCATCCAGTTTCATGACCACAGGGTCATCCCGGAAACTCCCTACACCGGGATCCACCACGCAGAAATAAATACAACCGGCAGGGAAATCACCGGTCAACGCCGCCAGTAAATAGGCACAGGCTTGTGGGTTCTGACGTGGGGCATCGGCAACGAGGTTTATGACCTTCTCATCGGGAGCATTCTCATAGAGAACGCATTCAACCTGTCCGATATAAGGCCCTGTCAGGCCATAATCAGTAAAAAGCACAATCATGCCCAATAGTTAAAAGTATTAAGTTACAAGTTACAAGCGAAAAGACAGGTCAATACACCTGTTAATGATGCATCTGGTCAACTCACGTGCAAAATCCGGCTGAAACGCAGCCTAAAGCTTTTGAGCAGTGCAGTTTACTTCGTGGTATAGGGATACTGAAGAAAGCTCTATAACAATATATTAAACGAGATTCTGCCAGTCAGAAAATAAAAAACCGGGCAGAGCCCGGTTTTGATATTAATACTACCGATTATTATTGTTATGCTTCTTCCGTGGTCTCTTTTTTTTCTTCCGCAACCTGAACAGGCCTGTCAACCAATTCGACAAATGCCATTGTTGCCTTGTCACCGGGACGAAAACCACATTTGAGAATACGCAGATAACCACCTGGACGATTCTTGTAACGCGGGGCTATTTCGTTGAACAATTTTGTTACGGCTTCCCGATCACGCAAGCGAGAAAATGCCACCCGGCGTTTGGCAACCGTATCGTTTCTTGCCATGGTGATCAACGGTTCGGCCACCCGGCGCAATTCCTTCGCCTTGGGAAGGGTCGTTTTGATCACCTCATGATGCAACAGCGACGCCGTCATGTTTCGAAACATGGCTTTTCTGTGCGGGCTGTTGCGGTTCAGTTTTCTTCCACTTTGTCTGTGACGCATGGTCAATTCCCGATTGAACTTCTCTTGTGACTTGTAAGGTGTTACTTGTAGCCGTCTTTACGCAGAGGCCGAATCTTTCTCATCATACAGACCCGGCGGCGGCCAGTTTTCCAGGCGCATACCGAGAGACAATCCCCTGGATACCAGCACTTCCTTGATCTCTGTCAGTGATTTCTTGCCGAGATTTGGTGTTTTCAATAACTCAACCTCGGTCCGCTGAATAAGATCACCGATATAATAGATGCTTTCTGCTTTCAGGCAGTTTGCAGAACGGACAGTCAGCTCGAGATCATCAACCGGCCGCAACAGGATGGGATCTATCTCCGGTTCATTATTGGCGGCCATTTCAACGGATTCCTCGGCCTCGAGGTCAACAAACACGGCTAGCTGGCTGCGCAGTATGCGGGCAGCCTCCCGGACGGCGTCCTCGGGATCAATGGTACCGTTGGTTTCAATCTCGATGACCAGCTTGTCCAGGTTGGTACGCTGTTCAACACGCGCACTCTGCACTTCATAGGATACACGACGTATCGGACTGAACGAAGCATCCAGTTTCAGGCGGCCTATGGCCTGATCCTCTTCCGTATTGCCTATAGCGACAGGCCGGTAACCACGACCGCGCATGATCTTCATGGTCATGTTCAGTTCACCTGACTTGGTCAGGTTGGCAATCAGGTGATCGGGATTGGCTATCTCGACGTCGTGATCGACCGTGATATCACTGGCCCGGACTTCACCCGGGCCGGCTTTCCGGAGCGTCAGGATTGCCTCGTCCTTGGCATGCATACGGATGGCCAGTCCCTTGAGGTTCAGCAGGATATCCGTAACGTCCTCCTGCACGCCTTCGATGGTCGTGTATTCATGCAGGACGTTTTCAATCTCGGCCTCGACAACTGCACAACCCGGCATTGATGAAAGCAATACACGACGCAGGGCGTTACCGAGTGTGTGACCAAACCCCCTGTCCAGCGGTTCAATCGTGATTTTCGCACGATAATCGTTAATGGGTTCAACATCAACGCGGCGGGGTTTCAATAATTCGTTGAATGCAACAGACATGCGATAATTTCCTCCCAAGCTTACTTGGAGTAAAGCTCTACAACGAGTTGTTCATTGATATCCGGTGGTAAATCACTTCTTTCAGGGACTGACTTGAATACGCCTTCCATAGACTTGGTATTGACATCAACCCATTCCGGGAAACCGAATTGTTCCGTCATGGTCAGCGAGTCCTGGATCCGCACCTGTTTCCTGCTCTTTTCACGAATGGAAATCGTATCGGATTCCTTTACCTGGTAAGAGGGGATATTCACGGATTTGCCGTTAACCAGTACGGCACGATGACTGACGAGTTGTCTGGCTTCATTTCGAGTGGTGCCGAAACCCATGCGGTAGACAACATTATCGAGCCGGCATTCCAGTAATCGAAGCAGGTTCTCACCGGTCGAACCTTTCAGTCGTGCCGCCTCAAAATAATAATTGCGAAACTGTTTTTCCAGAATACCGTACATTCGACGTAACTTCTGCTTCTCACGGAGCTGCAGAGCATAATCCGACAACCGTTTCGCACGACCGCCTTGCGAGCCCGGTGTTTTATCAATCTGGCATTTTGACTCGAGCGGCCGTGCCCGACTCTTCAGGAAAAGGTCCGTACCTTCCCGGCGGCTCAGTTTACATTTCGGTCCCAGATAACGTGCCATAGCAAAAAACTCCCGTTATACTCGACGCTTTTTTGGTGGTCGACAACCATTATGCGGAATAGGTGTAACATCGGTAATATTGGTGATCCTGAATCCGGCGGCATTCAATGCCCGCACGGCGGATTCCCTGCCAGGCCCCGGGCCCTTGATATACACCTCGAGGTTCTTGATGCCGTAGTCTTGGGCATTCTCTCCGGCTCGCGTGGAAGCAACCTGCGCTGCAAATGGCGTGCTTTTGCGTGATCCGCGGAAACCACTGCCGCCGGCAGTGGCCCAGGCAAGTGCATTGCCCTGCCGGTCCGTAATGGTGATGATCGTGTTATTGAATGACGCATGAATGTGCGCGACACCATCAGCGACGGTGCGCTTGGTTTTTTTCTTCCGGCTTGCAGCTACTTTTGCCATCTCTTGTTCCTGTTTAAATCCTTACCTTTTGATTGGCCGACGAGGTCCCTTGCGGGTGCGTGCGTTGGTCCGGGTACGTTGTCCCCGCAACGGCAGTCCACGACGGTGGCGAATGCCACGGTAACAACCCAGGTC
>DATIPP010000080.1:0-19870 GCA_035471825.1 Gammaproteobacteria bacterium | reverse complement strand
CGGCGGTCGCCATCGTTCCGTGTATATTACGGAGCAACTCGCCGGTCATTTCAGGTCACAGAACAAGCACGTTATTCTAAATCACCGTGATATCTAGAACCTATCTCGAAATTCCGCACGGTTGCGACGGCGGTGTTTGCGTAGGCAGGGCAAGGAACGGGGAATGAAGCTTGGTTGTTCCAAATGAACGACGAGTGACGCGGCAATGCGCCGCAAACGCCCCATCCCTGCGGGTTGTGCGCCCAAGGCCCGCAGCCTGTCCTGATCGCTCGATGAATCGGCCTGGCGATTGCTACGGCTACGTACTGCGCCTCGCGTCTCGACTGCGAACTTTGGGCACAGCTTTGCTTCTTGCGGGGAAGAGTGGTGCATGGATGCGCCGTTTACGGAGCTGGGGATGTAATTTTGAGATAGGTTCTAGAATATGAGCGTTGGGATTCTGGTCATCAGTCATGATGGAATCGGCCCGGCTATCCTTGGTACGGCGACTTTCATGCTGAACGGATGCCCGCTGAATACCAAGTTGCTGGCAGCCTCCAGGGACTGTGATCCCGAAGAGCTGATCGCCGATGCCAGGGAACAGATCCGGCTGCTCGATGAAGGCGCCGGGGTATTGATTCTGACCGACCTTATCGGGTCCACCCCTTCGAATATCGCCAGCCAGCTTGCTCAAAACAATAATGTCCGCATTATTAGCGGGCTGAACCTGTCCATGTTGATCCGCGCACTCAACTACCCGCACCTTGGTCTAGAGGAACTGGCAGACAAGGCATTAAGCGGTGGTCGTGACGGCATCATCATGATCGACAATGAATAACCGGAATGACAAAAAGAACGGTGAAGATTACCAACAAGCTGGGGCTGCATGCCCGGGCGGCCGCCAAGTTCGTCCAGATGGCTTCCGGTTTTGAGTCGGATATTCATGTCTGTCATGGAGGCCGTGAAGTAAGCGGAAAAAGCATCATGGGCGTGATGATGCTTGCTGCAGCGAAAGGTAGTGAGATTGAAATCATCGCAACAGGCAGGGACGAGGAGAAAGCCCTGGACGAACTCGAGGACCTGATCACGAATCGCTTCGGAGAAGCCGAATGACAATTGCACTGCATGGCATGGGCGTTTCCCGGGGGATTGCCATCGGCAATGTACACATCATCGAGCATGATCAGCTCGAGGTGCACGAGTATCCGATCGACAGGGGCTCAATAGAAAGGGAAATCGAGCGCTTCGAACAGGCCGTCACCAGTGCCCGTCAACAATTGCGGGCAATTCGCAAACATATCCCCGAAACCACAGATGCGGATATCGCCGCCTTCATTGATACTCACCTGCTGATGCTGGAAGATACGGCGCTGATCCAGGAACCGGTGAATCTCATCCGCGAACTGAAGTGCAATGCTGAATGGGCATTAAAGCTGCAACGTGATGCACTGGTCAATGTTTTCGAGGAAATGGATGACGCCTACCTGCGCACGCGCAAGGACGATATCGATTACGTTGTCAACCGCATTCAGCGCATACTGCTGAACCAGGGACCGATGCGGCACGAGACACCGGACAACCGCTTGTCCGGTTACATCGTGCTGGCCAATGATTTGACCCCGGCCGATACCGTTCTCATGCAGCATCATGGTATCACCGCTTTCGTCACCGAATACGGCGGCCCAACTTCCCACACGGCCATCCTGGCACGCAGTCTGGGTATCCCCGCCATTGTCGGCCTGCAAAATGCACTCAAATATATCCGTGATGATGACGTGTTGATCCTGGACGGCACGAACGGCGTCGTGCTGGTAGAGCCGGGTATCCAGACACTGCGTTACTACAAAAAACTGCGCCGCGAGGAACGGCGTTATCACACAGCGCTGGCAAGGCTAAAGGGTAAGCCCACCGTTACACTTGACGGCACGAGCATCGACCTGCAGGCAAACATCGAGTTGCCGCGTGATTTCGATACGGTGCTCGAGGTCGGTGCATCGGGCGTCGGGCTCTATCGCACCGAGTTTCTTTACATGAACCGTGACACACCGCCCGATGAAGAAGAACACTATGAAACCTACATGGGTGTTATCGAGACGTTAAAAGGAATTCCATTAACAATCCGCACACTGGATCTTGGTGCCGACAAGCAGGTGGATGGCGGCCGCCAGGCCGGCCCGGTCGCTTCCAATCCAGCGCTCGGGTTGCGTGCCGTCCGCCTGTGCCTGAAAGATCCCGCACTGTTCCGGCCGCAATTACGCGCCATTATGCGCGCTTCGGCACACGGTCCCGTTCGTGTCATGATCCCGATGTTGTCGAACACGCAGGAAATGTTCCAGGTGTTGGCAATGATAGAAGAGATCAAGGCGGAGCTAGACAGCCAGAAAATAGAGTTCGATCACGATCTGGATGTCGGCGGCATGATAGAAGTACCGGCGGCTGCCGTATGTGCGGACTCTTTTGCCAGGCACCTCGATTTTCTTTCCATCGGTACCAACGACCTGATTCAGTACACCATGGCGATCGATCGCGTCAACGACGAGGTGAACTATCTCTACGATCCCCTCCACCCGGCCGTGCTGCGCCTCATCCACACGTCACTGAAAGCCGGCCAGAAGGCCGGTATTCCGGTCGCCATGTGTGGTGAAATGGCCGGTGAAACGCAACATACCTGCCTGTTACTGGGTCTTGGCCTGCGGGAATTCAGCGTGCACCCGGCAGGACTGCTGGAAGTAAAACAACTGATTATCAACAGTGATGTGCCCGAATTGACACGTCTTGCACGGAAAGCTCTCAAGGCGAACAGCGGTGTCGAGGTTGCGGAGATCATGCTGGCCGCTCAGAACATTCACATACATTAAACATCCCGTTCTTATACTTGCATTCGTGTGGGCGGATCGGTGCAGGTATATTTTATTCCCCATTCAATCAGCGGATTGTTACACTGACCGGCAACACGGGATGAAACCATGAACGAAACCCTGCCGAAAGACGAACAACCGGATCTCATGGACAAGCTGCATACTTCCTTGAACAAGGATGATGTAGCAACCACGCGCTCCCTGCTGGCTGAGATGCGGGCGCCGGAGATCGCCGACGTGCTGGAAAGCCTGCCTTCAAAGGCCAGGGGAACCGTCTGGAACCTGATCAGCCCGGAACTGGAAGGCGACGTATTATCGGAATTGCAGGATGCGGTCCGCACGGAACTGCTCGAGCAGATGCACCCGCAGGAAGTGGCCGCGGTAACCCGCGATCTCGATACAGATGATATCGCCGACATCCTCCAGGATCTGCCGGAAGAGATGCGGGACTCGGTCCTGTTTTCGATGGACGAGCAAAACCGCAGGCAACTCACTTCGGTTCTTTCGTTCCCGGAAAACAGTGCCGGCGGCCTGATGAATATCGACGTTATCTCCGTACGGGCCGACGTCAAGCTGGACGTTATCCTGCGCTACCTCAGGCGGCTGGGCGAAATCCCCGAGAAAACGGATATCCTGATGGTGACCGATCGCGAAAACCATTACCTCGGCGTCCTGTCACTGATCGACATGCTGCTCAAGGACCCGGACCAGACCGTCGGCGAATTGATGACGGAAGAAATCGCGATTTCGGCAATGACGCCGGCTAATGAAGTTGCCAAGCTGTTCGAGCAACGTGACCTCGTTTCTGCCGCGGTCGTCGATGATGACAACAAGCTGCTGGGCCGTATCACGGTGGACGATGTTGTCGATGTTATCCAGGAAGAGGCCGAGCAGAGTTTCCGGAGCATGGCAGGCCTCAGTTACGACGACATGTTTGCACCAGTCATCACAAGCGCCAAACAACGTGCCGTATGGCTGGGCATTAACCTGGCAACTGTCTTCCTGGCTGCATGGGTCATTGGTCGTTTCGAGGAAACCATTCAGCAACTCGTGGCACTTGCAGTGCTGATGCCGATTGTTGCTAGCATGGGTGGGATCGCCGGCAGCCAGACCCTGACGGTCGCGATTCGGGGCATCGCCCTGGGTCAACTGGGCAAGTCCAACGCCCGGGCCCTGATGATGAAGGAACTCGCGGTCGGCGCGCTCAACGGTATGGCATGGGCCGCAGTAGTGGCACTGGTCGTCGTGTTCTGGTACGGCGATAACGGTCTCGGGCTAATCATCGGCCTGGCCATGATCATCAACCTCGTTGTTGCGGCACTTGCCGGCGCCGTCATACCGCTGGCCCTGAAACGCCTCGGGATCGACCCGGCCATCGCGGGCAGCGTGATTCTGACGACAGTCACGGACGTGATTGGGTTTATGACATTTCTCGGGCTCGCCACGCTTTACCTGTTGAACTGAAAAACCGCATCATTGATTCGTTGACTCTCATGCCCTGCGCCGTTTGTTCATCCTCAGCGATCACGGATCTCGCTCACAAAAGAGACTACCGGTTTCGTCGATGCAGTGACTGCGGATTTATATTTCTCGATCCCATGCCGTCGCAGGAAACGCTCAACGAACAATATATTGATCCCGGCACCGAGGCGGAGCCGACGTATGACAAGGCCTCTTCCCGGATGCGTCGGGCTGTTCTGAAACTGCCCCGGTTCTTCCCCTATGCATATAAAAAGGACACGCTGGATCTCGGTTGCGGTGGAGGTTTTGTTGCGGCGGTGCTGGCATTGGTTGCCCGGTCTTCCACAGGCGTCGATATTAGCCGAAACGCGATCGATTATGCCCGCAAGCGTTTCCACCAGCCGGAATTTGTCTGCAGTAATTTCGCCGATTTGCTGAACATGGAAAAGCGTTTCGATTTCATCTATTCATCGGAAGTGATCGAGCATGTTAGTGACGTAAACCTTTACATGCAGGTATTGCAACGCCTGATTAAACCGGGAGGGTATGTCTATATCACGACACCGGATTCCGGGCATCCTGCCGTTCCCGCTGATATTTCACAATGGGATGTTTTTGCACCGCCGATACATGTGCAGTTTTTCAACCGGGAAACTGCAACAGTCCTTTTCACCAGATACGGTTTCACCATTCGAAAATTTTACCGGAATAAAAAACCCGGCTTGATATTCCTGGCGCAGTTTGATCATGCAGACTGATTTTCATTTCCGAATTCCCTGCTGAAACGGCGGCAACGGGAGATGTATCCCGCAAGGTGCCGATCACGGAATGTGTCCAGGCGCCATGGCCGACCGTTCAGCCAGTCACGGTAAGGTAAAGAAACCACATAAGCTTCGGCCGGTCTTTTTTTGTCACCGACATTAACATGCACTGTCCGGCGCTCATACAGCACATCCTCGAATTCGTCGATTGATGCCAGTGTCCGCACATCAATGTTGAAGTAATACCGGCCGGTAACACTGGCACCGTGTTCGGGAATGATACCCGGAAACACCTGGCCCCGGATACCATAACGGGCATAATCCTGCAGTACCGCCGGTTTTGAGGCGGCAGTTGTTCCTGTTACGGCTTCAAAAATCTTCGGCACCTGCAAGGTGCCGTAGGTAAAAACAGCAACCATTGTTATATGATCAATACGGCAGTCGGTGAATTACCGTCAGGCATTGTGGCCGGTGCCTTACCAGCTGAACAACACCCATTGCGGCACACGTATGTCTTCGTAGGGTGTATTGGTACGTGACAACTGGCCATCACCGTCATGATCGACCAGGTAATAGGGCTTGCCGACCGAAGGTGTAATCTTGACCATGTAAAGGTTTCCGTTGACACGGTATTCCTCGATTACCGCCTCTTCCTTGCGGATAATGGTAACTTCCGGCTCGATGGGCTCGCCACTTTCAACCGCGGTTGGTAACGGCGGCGGTTTCGGCAACTCTTCAAATTTGCCTTCTTCGGCCGCGAAAGCCAGGTACGGAAGAATTAATAAAACCAGACTGATACGATATTGTTTCATTTCAGGATTTCCTTGATAAATCTTGTTGTCAAAGCTCAAGCAGTCTGCGCCGCTCTTCTGTCGTAGGTTCCAGGTTTTTGCCCTTGTAATAATCAAATATGGCGTCAACAACCTCTTGTGGTTTATCAACAATGGTCACCAGATCAATATCTTCCCTGTCTATGGTGCCTTCCGCAACCAGCTTGTCCCGGAACCATTCAATTAGACCATGCCAGAAATCAGAATTCACCAGGACTACCGGGATTTTTCGGCTTTTTTCGGTCTGGATCAATGTCAGGATCTCGGCCAGTTCATCCAGCGTACCAAAACCGCCAGGCAGGACGATATAGGCCGACGCGTATTTGACAAACATTACCTTGCGCGCGAAGAAATGTTTGAAATACAGCGATATGTCCTGGAATTCGTTTGAAGCCTGTTCATGGGGCAGTTGGATATTCAGACCGACGCTCTGCGAACGCCCGGCATGGGCACCGCGATTGAATGCTTCCATGAGCCCCGGACCGCCGCCGCTGACGACCGAGAAACCGGCGTCCGACAACAACCTGGCGATCTCTTCCCCGAGGTCGTAATAAGGATGGCCATGTTGAAAGCGCGCCGATCCGAACATGCTCACGGAGGGTTTAATGGCAGCAAGCTTTTGGAAACCTTCCACAAACTCGGCCATGATCTGGAATACTTTCCAGGATTCACGCGTCAGTTCGGAATCGCTGATGACGGGAGTGGCAGTTTTGTGATGATCATTCATAATGGCCTTTTATCATACTTTGGTTTTACCCGACAGGCAGTTTATGGCTGACAAGTTACTCGTTCTCGTTGACGGCTCGTATTATATCTTTCGCGCCTACCACGCCCTGCCCAAATTCACCAATAAAGACAATGAGCCCACGGGGGCAATCTACGGCGTCATCAGCATGCTGCGCAAGATAAAGGCGGATTATGAACCCGATTACATTGCCGTAGTGTTCGACGCCAGGGGGCCGACTTTCCGCAACGATCTTTATGCGGACTACAAGGCCAATCGGCCGCCCATGCCGGAAGAACTCGCCAGCCAGATAGGGCCTATTCACGATGCAGTGCGTGCAATGGGGCTGCCCTTGCTCATGATCGACCGGGTCGAGGCGGACGATGTCATTGGCACCCTGGCCAGGCAGGCCGAGGCAAAAAAAATCCGTACCATTATCTCCTCGGGTGACAAGGACCTGGCCCAACTGGTCAATGATCATATCCATATGCTCAATACCATGAACAGCGGCATGCTCGATCCCGAAGGTGTCATGGAAAAATACGGTGTTCCCCCGGAACGCATTATAGATTTTCTCTCGCTGGTCGGTGACAGTGTGGACAACATCCCGGGGGTACCCAAGGTCGGCGCGAAGACTGCGGCAAAATGGTTAAAAGAATACGGCTCCCTGGACGAGATCATCCGCCATGCCGACGAATTCAAGGGCAAGGTCGGGCAATATCTGCGCGACAGCATTGATCAACTGAAACTTTCAAAAAAACTGGTTACTTTGAAGTGCGACGTGGCTCTCGATTTTAACCCGGAAGACCTAGTACCGGGACCGCCCGACCAGGACGCCCTTCGCGATCAATACCAGCGCTGGGAATTCAGGTCCTGGCTGGCTTCGCTGGAAAACCCGGACGCCCCGGAAAAAATGATTGCCGGCACGCATTTCAAAAACGACTCCGGGAATCCTGCCAACACCGTTGAAACACTGGCCAGTAACACGACCTATGAATGCATTTCGACGAACAAAATATGGCAAGGATGGCTGAAAAAACTGCAGAAGGCTGAATTATTTGCCTTTGACACCGAAACAACCAGTCTCGATTACATGCAGGCACGGCTCGTTGGCATGTCCTTCGCGGTTGACACCAACAGGGCCGCTTATCTGCCGCTGCAACATGACTACGAAGGTGCGCCCGAACAGCTCGACATGCAGGAAGTGCTGGAACAAATCAAACCACTGCTGGAAAACGATCAGTGCCCGAAGGTCGGGCACAACCTCAAGTACGACCGTAATATACTCGCCAATCACGGTATCACACTCCGCGGCTGCCGGCACGACACCATGCTGGAATCCTATGTCCTTAACAGTGTTGCTTCCCGGCATGACATGGACACGCTGGCCGAGCGTTACCTCGGCCGGACGACCATCCATTACGAAGACGTTGCCGGCAAGGGCGCAAAACAAATTACGTTCAACAAGGTCAGGATAACGGAGGCAACGGATTATGCCGCCGAGGATGCCGAGATAGCCCTGCGCCTGCATCAACACCTGTGGGACAAACTGGAACGGGAACCCTCCCTGAAGGCGCTTTACGAAGACATCGAGATCCCGTTGATGCCGGTGTTATCGGACATGGAAAGAAACGGTGTCGCCATTGACCCGGACAAGCTGGCCAAACAGAGCCGGGAGATCACGGAGCGAATGGCGGACATCGAACGGGGGGCGCACGAGATTGCCGGGCAATCATTCAATATCGGTTCACCGAAACAGATCCAGGCCATTCTCTATGACGAGATGAATCTGCCCGTGCTCGCGAAAACGCCCACCGGCCAGCCGTCAACGGCGGAATCCGTGTTGCAGGATCTCGCCGTGGATTATGAATTACCGCGCCTGATCCTGGACCATCGCGCCCTGAGCAAACTGAAGTCGACCTATACCGACAAACTGCCAAAGCTTATCAACAGGGAAACCGGCCGCGTACATACCTCCTATCACCAGGCTGTTGCGGCAACCGGCCGGCTGTCGTCTTCCGATCCCAACCTGCAGAACATCCCGGTACGTACAGAGGACGGCCGCCGTATTCGGCAGGCCTTCGTGGCGGGAAAAAACTGCCTGCTGCTCGCAGCCGATTATTCCCAGATCGAATTACGCATCATGGCACACCTATCCAAAGACAAGGGCCTGCTGGCGGCCTTTGCCGAAGGCGCCGATATTCATAAACAAACGGCGGCCGAGGTGTTTGCCGTTTCCCCTGGCAAGGTCACAGCTGATCAACGTCGTGCCGCGAAGGCGATAAACTTCGGCCTGATTTACGGCATGTCACCATTCGGTCTCGCAAAACAACTGGCAATCACCCGGGGCGAGGCAAAGGAATACGTCGACCGGTATTTTGATCGTTATCCCGGTGTCCGTGACTTTATGGACAAAACCCGCGAGGAAGCCAGGGAACGGGGCTACGTGGAAACACTGTTTCACCGCCGGCTATACCTGCCCGAGATCAAATCACGCAATGCCGCGCGGCGACAGTATGCGGAACGCACCGCAATCAACGCCCCAATGCAGGGCACGGCGGCGGACATCATCAAGCGTGCCATGATCGATGCGGCGGGATGGATGGCGGAAAGCGGAGTCGACGCAAAGCTTATCATGCAGGTGCATGATGAACTGGTTTTTGAAATCCCCCGGAACCAGGTGGAGGAATGCCGAAAACACATTGTATCTATCATGTCTTCCGCGGCGGAACTTGCTGTGCCGCTGATCGTGGATACCGGCACCGGGGGAAACTGGGAAAAGGCACACTGATTCGTGCCTGAAATGTTGCATTGTCCGCCGTTTCTAACTATAAAGATCGGTATGTCGACACATGATATAAACCGGACGGGATAGAAACAACAAACATTCCATTACCCTGCGTCACTGTAATCTTTTTTATAATCTTCCTGTATTGACTGCTGATGCTTTTAATCCCCGCGATTGATATCAAAAATGGACGTTGCGTCCGTTTACGCCAGGGTCGCATGGACGATGAAACCATCTATGGCGAAAACCCGCTGGACATGGCAAAGCGCTGGATTGACGGTGGTGCGAGACGCTTGCACATTGTTGACCTGGACGGCGCGATAGCCGGCAAACCGGAAAATGCCGACATCATTCACGACATTGCCGAATCGTTCCCGGACATTCCCATCCAGGCCGGAGGTGGCATCCGGGACGAAGACACCATACAAACCTATCTCGACGTTGGTGTCAGTTATGTCATAGTCGGCACCAAGGCCGTTACCACACCACATTTCGTTTCCGATATCTGCCTCGAATTTCCTGGCCACATTATCGTCGGCCTGGATGCCAAAAACGGCAAGCTCGCTACCAACGGCTGGTCCAAACTGTCACACCATGACGTCATTGATATGGCACAACGGTTTGAAGAAGAGGGTGTCGCCGCCATCATCTTTACCGACATCGGCCGTGACGGAATGATGACCAGTATCAACGTTGAGGCAACGCTCGAGTTATGCCGCGAGGTAACTGTGCCCGTGATTGCCTCCGGCGGCATCAGCAATATCGATGACATACGCAACCTGTGCGAGGCCGCCGAGGAAGGAATCGCCGGCGCGATAATCGGCCGCGCGATCTACGAGGGCAAACTGGATTTCGCCGAAGCACAGAAACTGGCCGACGATCTCTGCACCTACTCCCCGGAATCCTGATGTCACAACCCTGATGGCGCTTGCCAAACGCATCATTCCCTGTCTCGACGTCGATGCCGGGCGGGTCGTCAAGGGCGTCCGTTTTGTCGATATCCGGGATGCCGGCGATCCGGTCGAGATCGCACGGCGCTATGACGAACAGGGTGCGGACGAAATTACCTTTCTGGATATCACTGCCAGCAGCGATGAACGGGAAACGCTGATCCACGTTGTCGAGGAAGTGGCCGGTCAGGTGTTTATACCGCTGACCGTCGGCGGCGGCATCCGGTCGATCGAGGACATCCGCCGCATGCTGTTTGCCGGCGCCGACAAGATCAGCATCAACACGGCTGCCGTCAAGGATCCGGAGTTTGTCCGTGCCGCCACAAGCCGGTTCGGATCGCAATGCATTGTTGTCGCCATTGATGCCAAGCGTACCGGCACCACGAGCTCGGGCTGGGAAGTATTCACCCATGGCGGCCGTCGGGAAACAGGACTGGATGCCATCGACTGGGCAATGAAAATGGCAGAATACGGCGCGGGCGAGATCCTGCTGACCAGCATGGACCGGGACGGAACCCGCGAAGGTTTCGATCTGGAGCTCACTGCCGCCGTCAGTGACGCTGTCAGCATCCCCGTGATCGCATCCGGCGGCGTGGGCTCGCTGGAACACCTCGCGGAAGGGATCCTTGCCGGCAAGGCCGATGCCGTTCTTGCCGCCAGTATTTTCCACTTTGGCGAACACACCGTCGGGGAAGCCAAATCCCTGATGAAGCAACACCACATTGAAGTTAGACTGTCACCATGACGGCAGCGGAATCCACGGCCTGGCTGGATGCTATCAACTGGGATAGCGACGGGCTGGTTGCAGCCGTGGCACAGGAGGCCGGGACCGGCAAGATCCTGACCCTGGCATGGATGAACCGCGAGGCGCTGGCGCAGACTGTCAAACTCGGGGAAGCGGTGTACTGGTCCCGCTCACGCGGCAAACTTTGGCACAAGGGCGAGAAGTCCGGCCATACCCAGAAGATTGCCCGGATCTTCCTCGACTGTGACAACGATGCCATCGTCTTGCAGGTTCAGCAAACCGGCGGCATCGCATGTCACACTGGCAGACAGAGCTGTTTCTATCAGCAACTGAAAGGCGGTCACTGGATAGTGGTTGATCCGGTATTAAAAGACCCCGAGACGATTTACGGACAGGATGATTAACGGCCAACGGCCGGGTGATAAAACCGATGACGGACGACGTGCTGAAACAATTACAAGCTACGCTTGAGTCGCGCAAGAGGGCGGACCCGGCAACGTCCTATGTCGCCGGCCTGTACCAGAAAGGATCGGAGGCCATCACGAAAAAGATTGGTGAGGAAGCGACCGAGGTCGTAATCGCGGCAAACTCGGGCGACAAAGCCGCTATAATCCATGAAACCGCCGATCTGTGGTTTCATACCCTGGTCATGCTGGCGCACACCGGGCTCGGCGCGGAAGATATACTGCGAGAATTGCAACAACGGTTTGGCCAGTCCGGCCTGGAGGAAAAGGCCGGCAGAAACAAAACATAACGGTCGCTGCCGGAAGTATTACAAGCTCGGAGATAGAATTATGTCATTTGGTCCACTGGAATTAGGAATCGTTCTTGTCATTGTTGTCCTGTTATTCGGCACCAAGAAACTGCGCGGTCTCGGCAGCGACCTCGGTGGCGCGATCAAAAGCTTCCGGAGCTCGATGAAAGATGGCGAGGAAGAATCCGGCAGTTCCGAAGAAAAGGATGAAAACCAGGTCATTGAAGGCGAAGTTGATAACAAGACCGGGAACGACGAAAAAAATCCCTGATCCCCTGCGGCAGGTTCTGCCATTTTCCCTGATCCATGTTTGATATCGGTTTCCAGGAACTGGTACTAATCGCAATTCTTGCGCTGCTGGTGGCCGGCCCGGAACGGTTGCCCGGACTGGCTCGCAACTGCGGTCTCTGGATCGGCCGCCTGAAACGGTATATCAACAACGCCCGCCGTGAAATTGAACAGGAACTGAAACTCGACGAGGATATGCGCTTCGACGACAAGCTGTCTGATCTCGACAACCTGATGCGGGACGCCCCTGACAGGCAACCGGCGAAACGGAAAGAAAAGCCCGTGGAAAAGCCGGACGCCTCCGACAATGACTGATCAAGACACCGGCAACGTGGACCGGGAGCAGACACTCATTGAACACCTGCTGGAACTCCGCAGCCGTCTCCTGAGGAGTGTGATTTGTGTGCTGGTGGTATTTGCCGGTCTGTTTTATTTTGCCGGGAATATTTACAGTCTGGTTGCAAACCCCTTGCTCAACGAACTGTCACCCGGCAATTCCATGATCGCAACAGAAGTTGCCGCGCCCTTTTTAACCCCGATCAAACTGGTGTTTTTCATCGCCCTGTTTGTATCGATGCCCTATATTCTTTACCAGGCCTGGTCCTTTATCGCGCCCGGACTGTACCGGGAGGAACAGCGAATCGCCTGGCCGTTATTGTTGAGCAGCATTCTGTTGTTCTATGCCGGCATGGCGTTTGCCTATTTCGCGGTGTTCCCCCTGTTGTTCGGATTTTTTATCACGATCGCGCCTGCGGGCGTCAACGTGATGACCGATATCAGCCGTTACCTGGATTTTATTCTGAAAATCTTTCTTGCGTTCGGGCTGGCATTCGAGGTACCGGTGGCCACGGTATTACTGGTATGGGCCGGATTCACGTCGGTTGAATCACTGCGTAAAAACCGACCCTATATCATTATCGGGGCATTCGTGATCGGCATGCTGCTGACCCCACCGGACGTCATTTCACAAATCCTTCTGGCCGTGCCCGTGTGGATGTTGTTTGAACTGGGATTGTTCCTGACCCGCTGGCTCCCCGCCAGGGTGGAAGAAGACTGATCCGCTGCGCGCCGTAATCTCTCAGGACTGCTCCCAGGGGAGGTTATGAAAACGCCAGCCGTTGATGGTGCTGCGGTGCTTGTCGCCGTCCCGGTCACCCTCGAAACCCTGTTCGATGTTATAAACGTTGGTAAAGCCATGTCGCGCCAGTTCTTCACCGGCCGCGAGCGATCTTTTTCCGCTGCGACATAGGGTCAACACCGGCAAAGACTCTATTTCTTCCTCGCTGCCGTGGCGATCGATCAGCGCTTCCCGCACCCGGTTTACAAATTCCGGGTTGCGCTCCCAGCCCGGCGCCTCCTGCCAGGGAATATGACAGGCGCCCGGCGGATGGCCGACATATTCATATTCCACGGTCGTGCGCACATCAAACAACGTGGCATCCTGGTTGGATTGCAGGATCTCCCAGGCCTCCTGGGGCGTGATCCCTTTTACGGTCTGTTCCGGCATAAACGCTTATCCAAGACAGCTTCGGGAATGGAGATTCCCATTATCAATGACGCACAAGGGAGATGACAACCTCTGCCGCGAATACCGGAAATTCGCCTGTCACCGGCTGGAAAACGGTTTCCGGTTTCAATATAATATAATTGATATATAACAATTATTATATATAATTGTATGAACCAGTGCCGGAGCAACCAACCATGAACAGTGCAGCAAAGAAACTGGAGCAACAGGGGGAGTCGCTGATGCCCCTGGAATTTTTGCGTTCCGAGGCCGAGCGCCTGAAATGTGTTGCCCATCCACATCGTCTGCGTATTGTCGAAATCCTTTACCGGGGCAAGTTTTCGGTGGATGAAATTGCCCGCCTCTGCGGGCTCTCGCAGCCGGCAACCAGCGGTCACCTTCGGCTCATGGAAGGCAAGGGACTGTTGAAAAGCACGCGCAGCGGCCGCATGGTTTATTACACTGTCGCCGACCCGTACCTGAAAGGGATAATCGAGTGCGTGCGCGGTCGCCTGGAAGACAGCAAGAAAGACAAATAAGCCGCCCGTCCAAATCAGCATCAAAAACGGGCGCGGTTCAGATTGTCACCTGCCAGTGAATTGTGGTGGAATACCCTCCTTTATCCCGCATTACCCGGCTGACAATAAAGAGAACAAAATCACGTGATGGATGATCGCGACGGCACTATCTGGCTGGATGGTGAACAAGTTCCCTGGCGCGAAGCCAGGATTCATGTATTGACCCACACCTTGCATTACGGCATGGGTGTTTTCGAAGGCGTGCGCGCCTACAAGACAGACAAGGGTACGGCGATATTCAGGCTGCAAGATCATACGAAACGATTGTTTCGTTCCGCACATATTCTGCGCATGGCCATGCCGTATGACGAGACAATCATTAACCGGGCCTGTGTCGAGCTGTTGCGCGACAATAATCTGGAAACCGCGTATATCCGGCCAATGTGTTTTTACGGTGCCGAAGGAATGGGATTGCACGCCGAAAACCTGAATGTGCACGCCATGATCGCGGCCTGGTCCTGGGGTTCCTACCTCGGCAAGGAGGCGGTGGAAAGAGGTATCCGTGTCAAGACCTCATCGTTTACCCGCCATCACGTCAATATTTCCATGTGCAAGGCCAAGGCCAACGGAAATTACATGAACTCGATGCTGGCACTGCAGGAGGCACTGGATTGCGGTTATGACGAGGCATTGTTGCTGGACAACGAAGGTTTCGTCGCCGAAGGAAGCGGCGAGAATATTTTCCTCGTGCGTGACCATGTTCTGTACACGCCGGAACTGACCTCCGCGCTGGAAGGAATCACGCGCGATACGATTATCGTTCTGGCGCGGGAAAACGGCCTGGAAGTCCGGGAATGCCGGCTGACGCGTGACGAAGTATATATCTCCGACGAGGTGTTTTTTACCGGCACGGCGGCCGAGGTCACCCCGGTCCGGGAACTGGATGGACGTTTGATCGGTAACGGCGGCATCGGTGACGTGACTGCAAAACTGCAATCGTTGTATTTTGATCTCGTCAATGGCCGGCTGCCGCAACACGCAGATTGGTTGACGCATATCTGAGACAAAACCCATGAGCAACGAAATTGAAGCCGGGAAACCGGGAACGACGCCCAACGATCAGCGCAGCTATGACATAACCCGCGAACAGTTGCCGTTGCACTGTCCATTGCCGGACATGAGCCTGTGGAATTCCCATCCGCGCGTCTACCTGCCCATTGAAAAAACCGGGCGGGCCAAGTGTCCCTATTGCGGCGCTGATTTTATATTGAAGGACAGTTAACGAAACCGGGCCGTGGACCAGTGGCGACCGGGGCAAAGACACGGGTAATCTGGCGCATCCGGGACGGCCGGCCGGGACACGACAACCAGAGCGGGGGGCTGCTCCGGGCGCTTTCCGCCAGCATGGATTGTAATTGCCATGACCTCGATGCCGGCTTGTTCAAGCCATTCTTGTTGAATTATTGCCTGAAACGTTGTCCGCCGGGGGAGCCGCTCGATTCGCCGGACCTGATCATCGGCGCCGGGCACAGGACACACCTGCCCCTGTTGATTGCCGGCCGCGCCCGTGGTGGTAAAACCGTTGTCATTATGCAGCCCAGCCTGCCATTGTTCCTGTTTGATTACTGCCTGATCCCGCAACATGACGACCCGCCGGACAGAAAAAACATTATTCCCACCGAAGGCGCGTTAAACAGCATTCAACCGTCCGGCAATCATCGCGACGACGTCGGCCTGATCCTTATTGGCGGGGCCTCGCGTCACTTCTACTGGCACGGCGAAGATGTGCTGGACCAGATCCGCGCGCTGCTAGCAATAACGAACGATGTAAAATGGATTATCACCGACTCGCCGCGCACGCCGGAAAATACACGATCTTTACTGGGCGAAATAAAGGCAGACAACGCAACCTATATGCCCTTCCACCAAACCGGCCCGGGCTGGATGGAAACACAACTCGCACGGGCCGGACAGGCCTGGATCACGCAGGACAGCCTGTCCATGATTTATGAATCGGTTACCTCCGGGACCGCCACCGGATTACTGACCCTGCCGGTCAAAAAACAGAACAAGCTGACACGATCAATCGCCGGCCTGCAGGAAAAGTACGGTGTTGTCCTGTTTGATGAATGGCAGGCGGGGAAATCGTTGCAAAAACCCGCCGTCGTTCTCAACGAGTCGGAACGTTGCGCTAGATTGCTGTTGCATAACCTGTGAAGTGAGCCAGCTTGAGCCTGAATATCACACAACAAAAACCTGTCCCCAACCGCTGGGAAACCATTTATTGCCCGGTCTGCGGCTCGGATTCTTTCCGGCATCTTTTCAGGAAAAATGACGAACCCTTCGTGCGATGCAACTCCTGTACGCTGGTGCTGATCAATCCCCGGCCGATCTATGACCAGACACTGGAAACATACAGCCCGGAATACAGTGAAAACTACGCCGCCAAGGCAGACAAGAAACTTCGACGCTGCAGGCGCTGGGTCGGCCGGTTAAAAAAAAGATTTGGTGCGGGCGGTCGCTGGCTGGATATCGGTTGTTCCGTCGGGTTTGTAGTCAAGGCGGCAAACGACGCCGGTTTTGAGGGAGTCGGGGTGGATATTGAGCCATGGGGCATCGAGTTCGGGCGTAAAGAACTTGGTCTCGACAGGCTCTACCAGGGGTCGCTTGAGGCACAACAGTTTCCCGAAAATTATTTCTCGGTCATCTCGCTGTATGATGTCATTGAACATGTTCCCGATCTGAATGCGCTTGTTGCCGAACTGAAAAGGATTCTCAAACAAGATGGCGTGATCGACATCATTACACCGGATGTCAGTCACTGGCGAGTGCCGGCCCGGCTGGAAGACTGGCCGGAGATAAAACCTTCCGAACACCTGTATTACTTTGACAGAACAACATTGTCGCGTTTATTAACGAACCATGGATTACGAATTGTCAAGAAACGGTTTTACCCGAAGCCGGCCCTGAGGGTTTATGTACAACATGCCGACTGAATACTTTTCAATATGCCGCTGACCGTTGTCCAGGCATTGCCCGCCCTTGATGTCGGCGGCGTGGAACGTGGCACACTGGAAGTCGCTGCCGAACTGGTACGGCGGGGACACCGTTCGATCGTTATATCAGCCGGCGGGCGACTGGTCGACAAACTGATTTCAGAGGGCAGCGAGCATTTCACCATGCCGATCGGAAACAAGTCGCCGATGACATTGCTGGAGATTCGACGCCTGCGCAGTTTGCTTGAATCAGAGTCCGCCTCTATCCTTCATGCCCGATCGCGGCTGCCGGCATGGATCGCTTACCTTGCCTGGCGAAAAATGTCCGGTCGCTCCCGCTGCGGTTTTGTCACGACCGTTCACGGCCCTTATAGCGTGAACCGCTACAGCCGCATCATGATGCATGGACAGCGCATCATTGCTATCTCTTCCTTTATCCGCGACTACATCCTGAAAAATTATCCGGATACCGATGAAAGCAGGATCCGCGTCATTCACCGCGGTGTGGCAACAAACGATTTTCCCCGGGGATACCAGCCGGCTGAAAACTGGCAAATCAAGTGGCGATCAGAGTATCCGGATTTCTTCAAGGACAGGTTCATTGTTACCCTGCCGGCACGAATCACGCGCTGGAAAGGCCAGGAAGATTTCATACAGGTTATCAGGCTGGCAGCACAGGAAGGTATACCCGTGCACGGGTTCATTGCCGGCGGACCACACCCGCGGCGGCACAGATTTTATCAGCAATTACAGGGCCAGGTGCAGAAACTGGATCTTGATAGCCGCATAACGTTCCTCGGTCACCGCAATGATCTGCGCGAGATTATGTCGGTGTCGGATGTTGTTTGCTCCCTGGCACGAGAGCCCGAGGCCTTTGGCCGCACTGCGCTGGAAGCCCTGTGTCTCGGCATTCCGGTTATCGCCTATAATCACGGCGGCGCCTCGGAAGTACTTGCAGAAATGTTTCCCGTTGGCCTGGTTGAACCGATGAACCATGCTGCTGCTGCACGTAAGCTGGTCGACTTTTACCGGCGGCGCCCCGGCGTGACCGCGGAGAACCCCTTCACCCTGGAAAAGATGCTCAACAAGACAATTTCTGTCTATGAAGAATTGAACGCGGAATCAGGCAGGGACAGGAACGGGGCAGGCGCGTGAGGGGGGCAACTGTGCGAACAAGGCTTTGGTTTGCTGAAAACGGATCGATATTGCTGATCCTGTCGGTGCTGGTTCTGTTCTGCACGAAAACCCTGTTTAATATTCCGCTGACGATAATGGGATTGATCGTGCTTTACCGTTTCATCACGAAACGTGTCGCCAGCGATGATGACCAACTGCGCTTGCTGGTCCTGCTGTTTCTTTGTCTTTGGTTGCCGATGCTGATTGCATTTGTCGATGCCGTAAACATGACGCGTACGGCAAGTACCGTGTTTTCCTATTTGCGGTATTTCCTGGCAGGTGTTTATATTCTCCAGGAGATCAATTCGACTGATCGGTTGAAAAAACTGTTTATCGGGATCTTCATTGTTGTAACAGTCTGGTGGGGCGATGCCCTGCTTCAATATATCCTGGGCCGGAATATTTTCGGCCAGCCCTACGATCCGGACAAAGGGCTTGCCGGGATGTTTTATCCCAAGGTGCGTCTGCCACATTTACTGGCCGTGCTGATACCGGTTTACTTTGAATTCGTGCGGCGTTATCACTCCCGTTTCCGCTGGCTCTGGCTGACCCTGCCACCCTTCTTTCTAGTGTTGCTGTTGGGAGAAAAACGCACGGCCTGGATGATGTTGATGATTGCCGTCCTTGCGTATATTGCCTGCCTGCATTTCAGCAAACGCCTGCAGGCCAGCAAGCTCGTGTTCGGCGTTCTGATCATCATCGCAATAGTCAGCGCGACAATGCTTAATGATTCTTTTCGCCAGCGCGTGCACGAAACGCTCGGCCTGTTCAGCGCCGACGTGGAAATGGTGGACGAGGCTACGGCAAGACGTTTGTCGCTCTGGGAAATCGGCGTCGATATCATAACCGACAACTGGATTAATGGTATCGGTCCGCGAGGCTTTCGCTATGTTGATACCGAATACGCCGATGAAGACAATTTCTGGATACAAGGAGATCGTCACGGGCAGACACATCCACATCTTTTTATCATGGAGGTCCTGATAGAAACTGGCATAACAGGTTTTATCGGTTACCTGCTTTTTTTCATCCTCCTGGTCGGTGCGGTTCGATCAAGAATGAATAGCCCCTGTGTACTGCCCTGGATCGCGAGCATTTTTGTTGTGGTGTTTCCACTCAATGCCCACCTGGCCTTCTATGGCTCTTACTGGTCATCGGTTGTCTGGTGGTTTATTCCGGTCGGGATCGCCGCGCTTTACCATGACAGACATCCCGGCTGATGACGCGGATTCTGATTATCAAGCTGGGTGCGCTGGGGGATGTCATCATGGCGACTTCCCCCGTTGACCGCATTGTGAAGCATCATGTTAACGACGAAGTGGAACTGCTTACGGTACCGGCCTTTGCCAACCTGTTTGAAGGCTGGGCGGGTCTTGAAATAAAGGCTTTGCCGCGCAAGGGCATAAGGTCCTTTTTCAACATGCTGAAATGGATCCGGAAACAGCGGTTTCAGCGCGTGTACGATCTGCAATCAAATGACCGCTCGGGACTCCTGTGTGCGCTGTCCGGGATCCCCGAACGTGTGGGCAACCATC
>DATIPP010000079.1:0-2600 GCA_035471825.1 Gammaproteobacteria bacterium | reverse complement strand
GTTGATGGTGGTCCCCTGGCTGGTCGTACGCATCCCGGTGGATTATTTTGCGGAGGAGGAACGGCATTTCATCTTCCTGAAGGATCAACACCCGGTAATACGCTGGGTACTGCTGGTCATTAAAAACCTGGCGGGAGTTCTCTTTATTATCCTCGGCATTATCATGCTGGTCATTCCCGGGCAGGGACTGTTAACCATCCTGCTGGGTATCATATTTCTCAATTTCCCGGGGAAATACCGCCTGGAACGCTGGTTCATCCAGTTGCGCATGGTAAGGAGATCGGTTGACTGGCTGCGCCGCCGCGCGGGACGGGAACCACTGATATTCGAATGAAAATACTGGCTGTTGTTTACGAGCGGGAAAGGGCCGGTTCTTCCGGGTACAGTATTGACCGGATTACCGCATCCGCTTCTTCGTATTTGAGCGGACCGCTGCGGATAAAGTAGATGCGCCGGTCGGGATCGATCATTACGGTATACGGCAGGACGGTAAACCGGTTACCAAGTGATTTGGCCACCTCGGTGGCTTCATCCTTTCCGACCAGTGCAGGGTAATTCATGCCGACTTTTGCAATGTAGTCTTTTATTTCATCGGCCGTGTGCATGGCAATCCCGACAAACTGTAATCCCTGGTCATGATATTTTTCCTGCAGCCTGATAAATTCGGGGATCTCCGAGAGACACGGCCGACACCAGGTGGCCCAGAAATTGATAACCAGGATCTTGCCGTCCCATTCCTGCACGTTATGCGATACGCCGTTCACGTCGCGTAATTCGAAGTCCGGGCGCACGGCGCCCAGCAACGGTTTTTCGGGGATAACATAGGGATTTTCGACAACCCTGGGGGCGCGCTGTGGTTCCGCCTTCACCGGGTTAATCGGGTAACCGGTGATACCGGCAATCACGGCCACGAGCATTCCCGCCGTGGCCAATAAAACTGGTTTTGTCATGGATTTAATTTGCTTACTTTTTAATACATAATTAATAGACATTCATTTCCGGGAATAATTCATGGCCGGTGGCTGGTCAAAAGACGGTGCGGTACAGGATCAAATCGATGCCAGCGTTGACGATGCCGTCAACCTGGCACGGAGTCGCCTGCCGACGGGCAAAAGCCTGACCCACTGCGAGGAATGTGATGCCGCGATCCCGGAAGCCCGCCGCAAGGCGATCCCCGGTGTCCGGCTGTGTGTCGACTGCCAGGCCGAACTCGACGATCAACAGGAAACTCACACGGGCTATAACCGGCGCGGCAGCAAGGACAGCCAGCTACGGTAAAAAAACTTCCCGCCTTTTCAGCCGGTAATGAAATCATTCCGTTTTTTTACAGCACTTGTTATCGGCGCGTTGTTTGCCCTGCCTGTCAACCATGTCGCAGCCGCACCCAGTGGTGTGGATTTAATCGCCGCATGTGAACATGCGCTCGCCAACGATTTCCAGGGAGTCGAGGGACAGATGTGCACCTGGTACGTGACGCCCTGTGATTGTACCTATGGAAAGAAATCCAGGATGCCGCGCGTGTGTCTGCCGTTATCGGTTCCCGTCGAGGAACTGGCCCGGGAAGTAATTACAACATTACAGGCCGAACCGGCATTGCAATCCGAGGAAGCGGGACTGGCCGCGGCATTAATCCTGGCCAGGACCTACCCGTGCACCGATTGAGAATTAAAATGAGTTACGGGGCGTAACGGAATGGATGCCGTGCCGCCGCTTTTTCGGCAATCAGTTCTTTCACCGTTGGGCGATCTTCAAGGGCCTTGCGTACGGCATGGCGTGTGGCCTTGTAGTTGTTGAACTCGACGCGTTGACCGATGGATGCCGCCGAATGCACAAACGCGTTGACGATGATCACAAGATCATCGAGAAGCTGTTCCGGCAAAAAACCGTCCTCAATGCTGTGTTCGATCGCGAGCTTTATGCCACTGGCGGCGCGCTCGAACAACTCGCGCTGCCTGTCGGTGCGCATTGTCACGGTGGGCACCAATAATGTTTGCGGGCGTTCGGAAATAATACGCCGGCCCCGCTTTCCGTTTTCCGCGGCCATGGATCGATCGATGGCGCGTCCCACGGGACCGTTTTTCCTTCCGATCAATAAATCGACATGGGCCAGTTCCTGCAGCGGCGGCCCGGCAAAGCCCTCGCCTGCTTTCAGGGTGAAGCCGCCGATGGTATCCGGCGTCGACGGCGTGGCAAAAACGTCGGTCTCCAGTTGCTTGTCACCCAGGTCGTAGGTGACCTTGCGCTTGTCGATCTTGCCGAGTGCTTCCAGTTGCAGGCGTACTTCTTCTCGGTCCTCGCGACGGAAGGCACCGCCGGGGACAACGGGACGGCGCGAATCACCCACGTCGAGGCCCGTCATACGCAGACCTTCCTTGCAGGCCTGGTTGGGACCGCAACGCACGATGATGCGTACCAGCTTCTGCACTTTCTGTTGCCACTGCCGGGCAACCACAAGATCACCGGATTGCGTGGCGTGATAAATCTTTTGCCAGATGTCCGGGATCAGGTTGGCACTGGCCAGGATTGCGCCGTCGGCGCCGGCCCCGAGTGCCGCCTGCATGATCTCGTCGTGGCCGACAAAGATCGACACCCTGCCCTTC
>DATIPP010000078.1:0-1878 GCA_035471825.1 Gammaproteobacteria bacterium | reverse complement strand
CTCACGAAAAAAAACAGGCCGCCTGCCAGAACGGAAAAAATGGTTCCCTGTAAACATTGTGGTGTTTATGTTCCGCAGAACCAGGCAATCCGGCACGGAGATGAGTGGTATTGTTGCGAGGCACACAGGAAAGAAACATGAGCGGATTTTGAATGTTGTATAACCCGGAAAAAGATCGTTCCTACGACAAAACCTCCTGGCGGGCCGTCGGTTATTTCAACCTGTACCGGTTTCTGGTTGCCGCGTTGTTTGTTTCCCTGATCTGGATCTGGGAACTGCCCGATCCTCTCGGTGATCTCGACTATTTCATTTTCACCGTCTCGGCTCATGTTTACCTTTTTTCTGTATTTTTCTACGGCGTATTTTTTCATTTCCAGCAAAGCTATTTCAGGCTCCAGGTGACCGTGCTTGTGTTGGCGGATATCCTGTTGCTTAGTCTCATGATGTATGCCAGCGGTGGCCTCAGCAGCGGTTTTGGCATGCTCCTCATTATCGCTGTTGCCGGCGGCAGCCTGCTGACAGCGGACAAACTGTCATTTCTTTTTGCGGCAGTAGCTTCCATATCGGTTTTGATACAGGAGATCTATATCGATTTTATCCAGTTCGCCTACACACCGAATTATATTCATGGAGGTTTCCTCGGTATTACGTTTTTTACTGTTGCCTGGCTAGGTTATATTCTGGCCCGCCGCGTCCAGGTGTCCGAGGCACTGGCACAGCAGCGGGCATTCGATATCGAGGGTTTGTCACGACTCAATGAGCAAATCGTACAACGCCTGCAGTCCGGTATTATCGTTCTTGATAACAAGTACGGTGTACGCCTTATGAATGCCGCGGCGCGGCGCTTGCTCGGCCTGAAGGCCGTACCTGATCAGACTCCACTGGAACGCCTGACGCCGGAACTGACGGAAAAACTGGATCGCTGGTTGTACCACGGGGGTGACAGGATCTTTGTTTTCAAATCCCCGGGCAGCGGCATTGATTTGCAGGTCTCTCTCACACGTCTGCGAAAGGAAACGAAATTCGGGATATTGATCTTTCTTGAAGACATGGCCCAGTTAAGACAACGGGCCCAGCATATAAAACTGGCCTCCCTCGGGCGACTGGCGGCAAGTATCGCCCATGAAGTCCGCAATCCCCTGGGTGCAATCAGTCACGCCGGTCAACTGCTTTCGGAAACCGGGGAAGAGTATCGTGGTGATGATCGCCTGTTGCAGATAATCCTCGATCAGTCACAGCGTGTGAATGCAATCATCGAGAACGTCCAGAAGATAAGCCGCCGTGAGACGGCCATGCCCCAGGAGATTATGATCGCAGACTGGCTTGACGAGTTTTGTACCGAGTTCGCGGAACAACACCTGCTGGAGCGGGATGCAATTACAGCGATCGTCGAACCACGCTCATTGTCTATCCGGATGGATGCCACCCAGCTCCACCAGGTATTGTGGAATCTGGCTGAAAATGCCATGCGTTACAGCAGGGATAAACCCCTGGTCGATATTCGGTGTACAATTAAACAAGAAACGGAACGTCCTGTAATCGACGTAATTGATACCGGGCCCGGTATATCCGATGAAGTGAAAGAACATCTGTTTGAGCCATTTTTCACCAGTGATTCCCGTGGTTCCGGTTTGGGGCTCTATATCGCGCGGGAGTTATGTGAGGCCAACCAGGCCTCACTGGATCTGTATTCCAGTTCCGGTTCAGGCAGTTGTTTCCGGATCAGCCTGGCCCATGTCGAGAGAAAACATAATCTTTTTTAATAACCATGTCCTGTGCACTTGTCATCGATGACGAACCGGATATACGCGAACTCCTCGCTATAACCCTGGAGCGCATGTCCGTGGAAAGCGAGTGTGTTGAAAACCTCGCCGCCGC
>DATIPP010000077.1:0-4575 GCA_035471825.1 Gammaproteobacteria bacterium | reverse complement strand
GCCCTGAACCGCTCACAGGCCGCACTGAACGAAGCCAGGGTCGCATTGAAAGAATCAATACGCCTGCGGGATGAAGCCCGGAATCTTCGCAAGAGCAACAGCATTCCGGAAACAACCGTGCATGCGAGGGAGGCGGATGTCGACATGAAACGCGCCGCGGTGGCAAGACTGGAGGCGGAATACCGGCAACAGGAAGAAGTCGTCGATCGTCATACCCTGTATGCCCCCTTCTCCGGTGTCGTCAGTCGAAAGCTGACCGAGATCGGTGAATGGGTCGAAACCGGCACACCGGTAGTCGAACTCGTCGCAGTGGATCAATTACGGCTGGACGTCCGGGCACCGCAGGAATACTTCAACCGGATCAACGGGGACACTGCCGTTAAAGTCAGGTTGGATACTGCCGGGGAGCTGGAATTCGACGGCCGGATTATCGCCAGGGTGCCAGTCAACAATCCCAATGCCCGCACCTTCCTGGTAAGAGTACATGTCAACGATGCTGAAAATTTCATTATTCCCGGTATGTCCGCACAGGCAGTGTTCGAAGTTAAACTGGAACGCGAGGCACTGACGCTCCCACGCGATGCCATTGTCAAACATCCTGATGGCCGCAACACTGTCTGGGTAGTCAGGGACGTGGAGGGATGATTGATAGCATCCGAACTCCAGGTGAAATTGGGTAAAACATTAACCGAATCGGTAATAATCAGAGACGGCCTTGCGCATGGCAGCACGGTCGTGGTCCGGGGCAACGAAACATTGCAGGATGGCCAGGCCGTTCATATTCTTAATCCCAATAATGCAGCCATGAACTGATCCGGTTTTATGCTTGAAGCAATCCTGCGACGCGGCACCCTGCTTACTATCGGCGTACTGATAATCTGTATTTTCGGTATCATCGCCGCCCTCCGCGTACCCGTGCAGATGATCCCCGACCTCGAGGTCCGTGTTATTGCCGTGCGGACCAGCTGGCCCGGCGCCACCCCCCAGGACGTGGAAAAGGAAATCCTCATCGAGCAGGAGGATTACCTGCGCAATATCCCGGGACTGGAACGCATGATCTCGGAGGCTACCACCGGCGAGGCGCGCATTGAACTGGAATTTCCGTTCGGCGTAGATATCAACGAGGCTTTGATTCGCGTCAACAATGCCCTGAGTCAGGTCTCCGGTTACCCGGAGAATGTTGATGAACCCCGTATTTACACGACTTCCTTTTCCAGCAATTCCTTCATGTATTTCCGCATAGAGCCCCTGCCGGGAAACCCGAAGGGGCTGGACATGGACTTCATGCTGGATTTTGTTGATGACAATGTCCGCACGCGCATGGAGCGTGTTCCGGGAGTGTCAGAGGTCGGGATCCGCGGCGGTGCGGAACGCCAGATCCAGATCTACGTCGATCCCGGGCGGCTTGCCGAACGTGGTATTTCACTCTCCGACTTGCGCAGCAGTATCCGCGAACGCAATCTGGATGTGTCCGGGGGTGATATAGAAAGTGGCAAACGCCGTTACCTGCTACGCACGGTGGGACGTTTCAGGGATATCCAGCAAATGGAAGAGATGGTGATTAAACGGGAAGGTGATTCCATCGTCCGCCTGAAAGACGTCAGTGAAGTGCAGCTGGACCATTTCGAGATGAGTTCGGAATCGTTCGTTAACGGCAAGCCTGTTATCTTTATTTCTGTCCGGCGTGAAATCGGCTCCAACGTTATCGCCATAAAAAATCAACTCGTGCCGGTTACCAGGGAAATCAGCAGTGATGTCCTGGAGCCGGCCGGGATGCGCATGTTTCTGACGACCGATGACGTGCGTTATGTCGAATCATCTATTCAGAACGTCTGGAAAAACCTCTCTATCGGTGCCGTACTAGCAACGCTGGTCATGTTCCTGTTTCTCCGGTCACTGCCCGCCACCTTTGTTGGTGTTATCGGGATTCCAATATGTACTATCGCGGCATTCATCGGCCTGCTCGCGGCTGGCCGTACCATCAACGTGATTTCGCTGGCGGGTGTTGCCTTTGCCATCGGTATGACACTCGATAATACGATCGTGGTCCTGGAAAGCATCGAACGGGAACGCCGCAAGGGTCTGGAACGTTTCCAGGCCGCACTCTCGGGTGTAAAAAAAGTCTGGACGGCGGTATTCGCATCGACCCTGACCACGATCCTGGTGTTTGCGCCGGTACTCTTTGTCAAGGAAGAAGCCGGACAGCTTTACTCGGATATCGCCGTGGCGATCTCCGCCTCCATCCTTATTTCCATGCTGGTGGCCATCTCGGTCATCCCGACTGCCAGCGCCCGCCTGCCGTTTGGCAAGGCAACATCGCCACCGCGTGTCGCTGTGTGGATAAAACGCGGCATTATCGGCACCGTCGGCTGGCTGATAAACAGCTTTTTCAGGCGTGTTGTCTGCATGGCAGTCATTATCTTCCTGACGGCCACTATTATCCTGGAGCTGACGCCGCCGGCGGAATACCTGCCGGAAGGTGAAGAAGCCAAGACTTTTTCAACCTTGATCGCGCCGGCCGGGTACAGCCTGGAAGAAATGAACGAGATTGCCCGGGAGTTGCACGATTATTTCCTGCCTTTCCTAAATGACGATCCGGAACAGTTCGATCGCGGTGAAACGGAAGTACCCGCGCTGGACTATTTCGTCCTCTGGACCCAGCCACAACAGTTACGTGTTATCGCCGAATCTAAAAATCCAAAACACGTCAATGCGCTGATGGATATCATTGATGAAAAATACCGCGAGTACCCGGGCATGCGCGCATTTTCCACGCGCGGTTCCATCATATCCAGTAACGACGGCGGTACGCGCAGCGTGAACGTGGATATTGTCGGCGCCAATCTCGAATCGATCTACAGTACGGCAACGGCGGTATACGATCGTGCCAACAGCCTGTTCGACAACCCTCGCATAAATTCCGATCCACGCTCACTGATTCTCGGACAGCCGCTAATCGAAATAATCCCCCGTTGGGAGCGTGCAGCCGAACTGGGTATTAACGCGCAGGATATCGGTTACCTGGTCTCTGCCATGACCGACGGTGCCTACGTGGACGAATTTTTCCTCGCTGACGACAAGGTTGATATGTTCATCTATAACAGCGCGGGGAAAATGCAAGGCATCGAGAACATCAAGAATATTCCCCTCTATGCTTCAGACGGCACCATCATTCCCCTCGGCGCCGTTGCCGATCTGGTGGAAAAAGTTGATACCGACACCATCCGGCGTGTCAATGGACGTCGAACTGTCACATTAAACATTATCCCGCCGCGATCGACGGCACTCGAAACGGCCGTCGACCGTGTCCAGACAAAACTGGTAAACGATATGCGGCAGTCCGGCGAGCTGCCGCCGAACGTGACCCTGGATATTTCCGGCGCCAGTGATCAACTGGAAGCCACGCGAGCTGCATTGATGGACAACTTCTTTATTGCCGTCCTGCTGTGTTATCTCCTGCTGGTCGCAATCTTCACTCACTGGGGTTATCCCTTTGTCATTATGACGACCGTGCCCCTCGGTATCGCAGGCGGTATTGTGGGGCTGTGGCTGATGAATTTTGTTGGCGCGCAATTACCGCTCATTGGCATTACAGCAATCAGCCAGCCGTTTGACATGATTACCATGCTCGGTTTCCTGATCCTGGTGGGGACAGTGGTAAACAATCCGATACTAATCGTGGATCGCGCCCTCACCTTTTTGCACGAGGAAGGCTTGCCACCTGAACAGGCAGTCAAGTCCGCCGTCGAGGCGCGTCTGCGTCCTATCCTGATGTCGATGATAACCACCGTCTGCGGACTGGCACCGCTGGTTTTCATTCCGGGCGCCGGCACGGAGCTCTATCGGGGTGTCGGTGCGATCGTGCTCTTCGGCCTGTTCTTTGCGACAGTGGTTACGCTGTTTTTCCTGCCGACATTACTGGTAACAGTACTGAAGCTCCGGCGAAAAGCCGTGGGTGTCCCCGTCGAACAGACCGGATAGAAAACAGGAAATACCGGCCGGATTTATACGGACGCGATCCTGATCATTTGCGTTAATGCAGGACCCGGAGATCAACACCACCCGCCTGGTGCTCGTGGATGTATACGATCTCGTCGGTTATCGATAACGGCTCGGTATAGACACGCGCAATTTCACCCTCATTGTCTTCCATATACCTGACGTAAATGGGCGCCTTGCACACCGGGCAGGGAATGGTTGGATATGTATTCATACAGATATATATGGGGACTGGTAGGAATATAATCAAGCGGATGACTCATCGGCAGATGAGATAATATACTAATAAAATCAATCGGTTATTAATCTATGATTAATACTGGTGTCACCAGTGCAGGATGAACAGAACGGTGTGGAGCCAGTCAGCTCGCGACCCATGGAAGAGTGCGCGAGTTCGCAAAACCAAGGCACACCGGAATTAAATCAGAAATAAACGGAAAAAAAATTTGGAGCGGGAAACGAGATTCGAACTCGCGACCCTCACGTTGGCAACGTGATGCTCTACCAGCTGAGCTATTCCCGCTATGTCTGAGGAGCGGTTATTGTAACGGCCATCGAACGACTGTCAATGCCGTC
>DATIPP010000076.1:0-5251 GCA_035471825.1 Gammaproteobacteria bacterium | reverse complement strand
CCAGGCGACACATGATCCACTTACAGGGTTCGTTAACAGGCGGGAATTTGAACGGCGCCTGTCCAATGCTATCAACCATGCACGCCTCCACGGGGTCGAGCACGCGTTATGTTACATTGATCTCGACCAGTTCAAGGTCATCAACGATACGGCGGGGCATGCCGCCGGAGATAATCTCCTCAGGCAGCTGGCCGCGTTGCTGAATACCAAGATACGGCAACGCGACACGCTGGCACGGATAGGGGGGGACGAATTCGCTGTCCTGGTTGAGCACTGCACGCTGGACCAGGCCAGGCGCGTGGCTGAATTACTCCGCCAAGCCATTACCGAATTTTCCTTTCCGTGGGAAAACAGGCATTTTCGTATCGGGGCAAGTATCGGGGTCGTAGCAATCAACCAGAACTCGACAGATTTGGTCGACGTGATGCGTATTGCTGATTCAGCATGTTATGCCGCCAAGGATGCCGGCAGGAATTCCATCCATGTTTACGAGGAATCTGACCGGGCGATCCATGAGCGCCGCGGTGAGATGCTGTGGGTGGAAAGGGTGCAAAATGCCATCGACCAGGACCAGTTTGAGCTTTTTTACCAGGATATTAAACCGGTAATACCCCTTGATGAGGGCCGTCATTTTGAAATCCTGATCCGGTTGAAAAACGAAGACGGCACGATGGTTCACCCCGGCGCATTTCTTCCCGCCAGTGAGCGTTATAATATCATTGGCAAACTTGATCGCTGGGTTATCAGGGAAGTATTCCGGTGGTTCAAGCAAAACCCGAAAGCGCAATCAGAGTTGTCGCTTTGCAGTATCAACCTTTCCGGTCAATCATTCGGTGACGAATCCATCCTCGGGTTCATACGGGAACAACTGATGCTCTACAACATAGATCCCGGGAAGATTTGTTTTGAAATCACGGAAACGGCGGCAATAACCAACATTAATAATGCCATTTATTTCATGCAGGAATGCCGCTCATACGGGTTTCATTTTGCGCTGGATGATTTCGGCAGCGGACTTTCATCATTCGGGTACCTGAAAACACTGCCGGTTGACTTCGTCAAGATTGACGGGATATTCATCCGTGAAATCGGTAAAAGTGAAATCGATCTCGCCATGGTCAAATCGATTAACGAAGTTGCCCACGTCATGGGCAAGAAAACGATTGCCGAATTCGTGGAAAATAAAAAAATCCTGTCTTTATTACGAAAGCTCAATGTCGATTATGCCCAGGGATTTGGTATCGGCAAGCCAAAACTGTTGTCCGGAATTGCAGATATTCCGGACAATCAATGAAAATATCAATGTATAATAAAATCAATAACTTATAAATATAATTTTGACTTTATTCCAGGTATTTGATGGTGTCTGTAAGTACCATCGCGATCGTATAAAATACCGAGATGACTGCTTTTGATCCGGCCTGCACGCTCTGCCCCCGGCTTGCAGCCAACCTGCAACAGGTCCGAGAAGATTTTCCCGATTACCATGCCAGGCCTGTTCCTTCGTTTGGCGTCGAAACACCACGACTGTTGATTGTGGGACTCGCGCCAGGTTTTCATGGTGCCAATGCGACCGGCCGGCCGTTCACCGGAGATTACGCCGGTATTCTGTTATACAAGACCCTGCATCAATTCGGATTCGCCAGCCAGCCGGAGGCAACGCACGCCGATGACGGGTTACGCCTTGTTAACTGCCGTATCACTAATGCGGTAAAATGCCTGCCACCTGCCAATAAACCGACAGGCGTTGAGATAAATACCTGTAACCGGTACCTCAGGGATGAACTCCTGGCACTGGATAAAGGTGCTGTGGTCCTGGCCCTGGGCCGTATTGCGCACAATGCCGTCATCAAGGCGCTGGAGTTGAAACAGAAAGACTTTCTGTTTGCACATGCAGCGGAGCATGAGGTGGCAGAAAAACTCTGGCTGGTCGATTCCTATCATTGCAGTCGTTACAACACCCAGACCCGCCGTTTAACGGAAAAAATGTTTTATATTATTTTTAATAATATACTTGAAATAATCAATATAAGTAATTGAATATAAATGAGTAAAGTTGTTGAGTTTAATCCCAGCTCTTTCCTGAAGCACCAGACCCAAAAACCCGGTGTTTATTGCATGCTGAACAACCGCGGGAAGGTGATTTATGTCGGGAAGGCCAAAAACCTGAAAAAGCGTCTGGCCAGTTACTTCACTGCTTCACGTAACCAGTCTCCCAAGACACGGGTCATGATGCAGCAGGTCCGTGATATCGAAGTCACAGTGACGCATACGGAAAACGAGGCCCTGATACTCGAGAACAATCTGATCAAGGACTTGCGCCCGCGCTATAATGTCTGGTTCAGGGACGACAAGAGTTATCCTTATATCTATCTGTCGTCACAAAAGGAATTTCCGCGACTGACGTATTACCGGGGGGCACGCAATAAAAAGGGTCGGTTTTTCGGGCCATATCCCGGCGCCGGGGCGGCGAAGAAAACGATCAACCTGGTAGAGAAACTGTTTCGCATCCGTTCCTGCACGGACAGTTTCTTCGCCAACCGGACCCGCCCGTGTCTGCAATACCAGATCAAGCGTTGCACGGCTCCCTGTGTCGGGTATATCTCCGCCGAAGATTACCGGGAAGACGTCGAGCATGCCGTCATGTTTCTCGAGGGAAAGAACGAAGAGGTTATCCATGCCCTGACTGAACCCATGCAGGCGGCGGCTGAGCGACTGGATTTTGAAACCGCAGCCCGTTACCGGGATCAGATCAGTAACCTGCGCAAGGTACAGGAACGCCAGTACGTCAGTTCGTCCTCGGGTGAAATTGATATCATTGCCTGCGTTTGCAGCCATGGTATTGCCTGCGTTCAGGTACTCTTCGTGCGTGGCGGCCTGAATCTCGGCAGTCAGTCATTTTTTCCGAGCCAGGCGAAAGGTGCCGGTGAGGAGTACATCATCGATGCATTTTTGCCCCAGTTTTATCTCGATAACCGTTCCGGCCGATCGGTGCCGAATACTGTTTTATTAAATCATGCGCCGGAATCGGTAGATTGGCTGGCTGCGGTTTTGACGGAAAAGGCCGGTAAAAAAGTCGAGATTAAGCATAGTGTGCGTGGAGAACGGGCAAAATGGCTGCAAATGGCGCAGGAAAATGCCGAACTTGCCATCCAGCAGCACCTGACAAGCCGCGACAGCCAGCAACACAGAATGTCGGAATTGCAAAAGGTTTTGAAACTGGAAGAACCGGTCGATCGAATTGAATGTTTCGATATCAGTCATACGCGCGGCGAGGCGACAGTCGCTTCCTGCGTGGTGTTTGGCAGGGAAGGACCAATCAGTTCCGATTACCGCCGCTTTAATATCAGGGATATTACTCCGGGCGACGATTACGCCGCCATACAGCAGGTTATCGAGCGGCGCTATCTCAGGGTCAAGAAAGAGGAGGGAAAACTTCCGGACCTGATACTGATTGACGGCGGCAAGGGCCAGGTCAACATGGCGCGGGGTGTGCTCGAGGAATTGCAGTTGACCGATATCGCCCTGGTCGGTGTTGCCAAGGGGCCGGACCGCAGGGCAGGACAGGAAACGCTGTTTATTGCGCTGGAAAATAAAACTGTCAGACTATTTCCCGATTCACCGGTTTTGCATCTGATTCAACAGGTACGGGACGAGGCACACCGGTTCGCCATAACCGGTCACAGACAACAACGCAAAAAGAAACGTAACCGTTCATCACTGGAGGATATAGAAGGAGTCGGCAGCAAACGGCGGCAAAACCTGATTCGTCATTTTGGCGGTCTGCAGGGTGTGGCGAGTGCCGGCCTGGAAGACCTTGCCATGGTACCCGGAATCAACAGGAACCTTGCCAGAAAAATATACGACACCTTCCACGAAAGCGGATGAATATACCCAATAGCCTGACCCTGATCAGGATCTTGTTGATTCCTGTTTTCATTGTCGCCTTTTACCTGCCGGCTGCATGGAGCCATATCCTCGCTACGGCGGTGTTTTCCCTTGCGGCGATAACCGACTGGTTGGACGGTTATATCGCCAGGCGTCTGAACCAGACTTCGAAATTGGGCGCCTTCCTGGACCCGGTGGCGGATAAACTCATGATTGCCGTGGTACTGGTGTTGCTGGTGCAGGAAAACCCGACAGTCTGGCTGGCACTGCCGGCTGCGGTCATCATCGGTCGGGAGATCACGGTTTCTGCACTGCGGGAATGGATGGCCGAACTCGGGGCGCGCGGAAAGGTCGCGGTCTCGATGATCGGCAAGATAAAAACAGTCACACAGATGATAGCCCTCATCCTGCTTGTCTTCAGGGAACCGGTAGCAGGCTTGCCAGTTTACCAAATCGGTATGGTATCGCTCTATATCGCAGCCCTGCTCACTTTGTGGTCGATGTTTCAATACCTGATTCTGGCCTGGCCGGAGTTGTCGAGCCGGAAAAACCGGGGGTCGTGACGGCATTGACAGTCGTTCGATGGCCGTTACAATAACCGCTCCTCAGACATAGCGGGAATAGCTCAGCTGGTAGAGCATCACGTTGCCAACGTGAGGGTCGCGAGTTCGAATCTCGTTTCCCGCTCCAAAATCTTTCTTTCCGTTTATTTCTGATATAAATCCGGTGTGCCGTGGTTTTCCGAACTCGCGCACTCTTCCATGGGTCGCGAGCTGACTGGTTCCACACCGTGCTGTTCCTCCTGCACCGGCGACACCAGTATTTATCATAAATTTATAAATAATTGATTTTATTAGTATATTATCCCATCTGCCGATGAGTTTTCCGCTTGATTATTTTCCCGACGGTCCCCATATATACTTGTATGAACGCATATCCAACCATTCCCTGCCCGGTATGCAAGGCGCCCATTTACGTCAGGTACCTGGAAAACGCTGAAGGTGAAATGGCGCGAGTCTATACCGAGCCCTTATCAGTTTCCGACGGCATCGTCTATGCTCACGAGCACCAGGCGGGTGGTATTGATCTCCGGGTCCTGCATTAACGAATCACGGGATTCAGTCCCAAAATCCGGCCGGTATTCCCTGTGTTTTTTATCCGGTCTGTTCGACGGGGACACCCACGACTTTCCGCCGCAGTTTCAGAACCGTCACCAGTAATGTCGGCAGGAAAAACAGCGTGACCAGTGTCGCGAAGAACAGGCCGAAAAGCACGATCGCACCGACGCCCCGGTAGAGTTCCGTCCCGGCGCCCGGAATGAAAACCAGCGGTGCCAGTCCGAAGACGGTGGTTATCATAGACA
>DATIPP010000075.1:0-9907 GCA_035471825.1 Gammaproteobacteria bacterium | reverse complement strand
CATGATCTTTGGCGCGGTCATGCCCGCGGGTGTCGGCCTAGCAAACTGGCTAATCCCGATGATGATCCGCGCAACGGATATGGCGTAGCCCAGAATGAACAATCTGAGTTTCTGGATTCTGCCGTTCGCCTTTACATTGTTGCTTTCCACCCTGTTCATGGAAGGCGGCGCACCGAACGGCGGCTGGACCATGTATCCGCCCCTGACCTTGCAGCTGGGCAATGCATTTCCGTTCCTGATCTTCGCGGTGCACTTCCTCGGCATCTCGTCCATCATGGGTGCGATTAATATCATTGCGACGGTATTCAACATGCGTGCGCCGGGCATGACATTTATGAAACTGCCGTTGTTTGTCTGGACCTGGATCATTACGGCGTTTCTCTTGATTGCATCACTGCCGGTGCTGGCGGGCGCTGTCACCATGTTGCTGACTGACAAGTTTTTCGGCACCAGTTTCTTTGATGCTGCCGGCGGCGGTGATCCGGTTATGTTCCAGCATGTTTTCTGGTTCTTCGGTCACCCGGAAGTGTATATCCTTATACTCCCGGCATTCGGTATCATCTCGCAGATTATCCCGACCTTTGCTCGCAAGCCGCTGTTCGGTTATGAGTCCATGGTGTACGCGACGGCATCGATTGCCTTTCTGTCGTTCTTTGTCTGGGCACACCATATGTTTACCGTCGGCATGCCGCTTGCCGGTGAACTGTTCTTCATGTATGCCACCATGTCCATCGCGGTTCCTACGGGCGTAAAGATCTTCAACTGGGTGGCCACCATGTGGAAGGGTTCCATGACCTTCGAGACGCCGATGCTGTTCAGCATCGCATTTGTCATTCTCTTTTCCATCGGCGGCTTTTCCGGCCTGATGCTCGGTATCACGCCCGCCGACTTCCAGTATCACGATACCTATTTTGTCGTGGCACATTTTCATTATGTTCTCGTGACCGGGGCGGTTTTTGCGTTGATGGCAGCCGTCTATTACTGGTTGCCCAAGTGGACCGGGCATATGTATGACGAGAAACTGGGGCAAATCCATTTCTGGGTTTCCACGATCTCGGTCAACGTCCTGTTTTTCCCACAGCACTTCCTCGGGCTGGCGGGCATGCCGCGACGTATCCCGGACTATTCCGTCCAGTTTGCCGAGTTCAACATGATTTCCAGTATCGGCGGATTTGTTTTCGGAATCAGCCAGCTGCTGTTCGTCTATATTGTCATCAAATGTGTCCGTGGCGGCGAAAAAGTGTCAGAACAGGTGTGGGAAGGCGCACACGGGCTGGAGTGGACCCTGCCGTCTCCGCCGCCGTTTCACACATTTACGACACCGCCCAAGGTGACGGACGCAACAGCACATTCATAGGTGGGTAATGGCCAAACGCGATGAACCCGGAAAGAAAATGTCACCGGAAACTGCAGCAAAAAACAGGCGCCTCGCAATACTGCTTGCTCTCATCGCGCTCGGTTTTTATGTAGTGTTTATCCTGATGCATATCGACTGATGTTTGCAGATAAATCATCACGCACGGCGATAAAGCTTTTAACAGTGGCCATTGTCATGTTTGGTTTTGGTTATGCGCTGGTGCCGTTGTATAACGTTTTTTGTGACATCACCGGTCTGAATGGCAAAACCGGTACAATAGCTGCGAGCGAAGTGAACAAACTGGCAGTTGACGAAAACAGGCTGGTAACCGTTCAGTTTGATACAAATATCAATGGTGAGTTGCCATGGCAATTCAAGGCAAGGAGCTACCAGATGACCGTCCATCCGGGTGAAGTAAAGGACGCCGTTTTCGTAGTTGAAAACCAGTCTGACGAAACTATCGTCGGACAGGCCATTCCCAGCGTTGCGCCAGGCGAAGCTTCGCTCTATTTCAACAAGACGGAATGTTTCTGTTTCACGCAACAGACACTCGCGCCACATGAGAAAAAGGAGATGCTGGTCAGGTTTGTTGTCGATTCGAACCTGCCGGAAAAAATATCGACCATGACCTTGTCGTACACATTTTTTCTTGCACCTGATGCCAATAAAAATGCAAAAGCTGCTGATTCCGGAGAAAGCAGCAGGATTTAATATAAAAAAACAGTTAATACGGGGAACCACCATGTCTGAATCACAAAGCCTTTATTTCATACCTGAGCCGAGTCGTTGGCCGATCGTGGGTTCGGTGGCATTGTTTATTTCCTTTTTTGGCGCGGCCATGATGTTGAACGGTTCCGCTTTCGGCACCCTGATACTGGGCATGGGATTTGCTGCCATAATCTATATGTTCTCGGGCTGGTTTGCTGAAGTCATCGACGAGAGCCTGGCCGGTAAATACAACAAGCAGGTCGATATCAGTTTCCGTTGGGGGATGAGCTGGTTCATTTTCTCCGAGGTCATGTTTTTTGCTGCGTTTTTCGGCGCCCTCTATTATGCCCGTGTTTTTTCGGTGCCGTGGCTGGCGGGAGAAGGCTCCGGTTACGTGACGCACAAGTTTCTGTGGACCGATTTTGTTGCGAACTGGCCGCTGCAGGTAATCCCTGATGTCGAGAAGTTTGCGTCTTCCATTTATGACGAGGTGATCCCTGCCTGGGGTGTCCCGGCAATCAATACGCTGATCCTTCTTTCCAGTGGAGTGACGGTTACTTTCGCCCACTGGGCACTGAAGAAAAACAACCACAAGGGCCTTTGCTGGTGGTTGTTTGCGACCGTAGTACTGGGCTTTCTCTTTGTATATCTGCAGGCCGGTGAATATTACCATGCCTATCATGAGCTGAACCTGAAACTGGATTCCGGTATTTATGGTTCAACGTTTTTCATGTTGACGGGGTTCCATGGTTTTCATGTGACCATGGGTGCTACCATGCTTACCGTGATACTGATACGTTCCATCAAGGGGCATTTCAGTGCGCATGATCATTTTGCCTTTGAAGGAGTCGCCTGGTACTGGCACTTTGTCGACGTGGTGTGGCTGGGACTGTTTATATTTGTATACTGGTTATAAGGGATACCGTCCCGACACATTACAAGGCGCTGCTATTGCAGCGCCTTTTCTGTTTGCGGAGGCTGAATACCGTGTGGCTCGATCAGGCCGGTAGCAAAACCGAAGATCAACAATGCGAACAGAAGAACCGACAGCGCAATTCGTACTGTCAATGATTTCACGGTGCGATCGGAATCGCCCTTGTCCTTGACCAGGAAAACCATTCCACTGGTGAGGGCGATGAGGATAACGATGAGTAACAGTATAACGACTGCCTTGAATAATACGGCGGCTGAAAACATTCAGGAATCTTGGTGGCAAAATACTGATTCGAGTATACCCGTCATAATGACAACTTACACCAAAAAAAATACCGGGATCGGCTGAAACGATGCAACCTGGTGGTTGGCGGTTCAGTCCCGGTCTGTGGCCTAGCGTAACAGTTGTTATCGTGTTCCCTGTTCTGTTGTCGCTGGGTTTCTGGCAACTGGATCGCGCGGAACAAAAACGGCAGATATACCGGGAATTTCAGCAAAAACAGGCTGCAAAGCCGGTTAACCTGAATACTGACTCCAGTTTACGCAACGACAGGGAAGCAGTGTTGTGGCGGACTGTCAGGGCGGTGGGGGAATTCGACAGCGAAATACATCTCCTGCTGGATAACCAGGTGAGAGAAGGTGAACCTGGTTATTTTGTCTTTACTCCCTTCAGGCTTGCACGCACCGATCAATATGTTCTGGTAAACCGGGGCTGGGTACCGGCGGGGCCGGATCGTGCCTTGCCGCCGGAAATCGATACGGTTACGGGGCCGGCAGAGATAACCGGCATTGCCAAGGATGTGCCATTTGCCGGGATCAAGCTGGATGAATCTACTACAGAAAAAATGACTGAAAACCTGGTGCGTTTACAACAGTTGGAACTTGAAAATGCCGCTGATTTGACCGGTAAAACACTGCTTCCCTATGTCGTGCGACTGGTGCCGGAATCGGATCATGGTTTCGTCAGGAAATGGCAATTGCCGGGATCCGGTGAAGAAAAGCACCTGGGATACGCCTTTCAATGGTTTGCCCTGGCAGCAACCCTGGTTCTGATCTATTTATTCGTAAATCTGAAAAAGACGGCGGGTGACAATGGCTGACGAAACGGGGTATTCACGCCAAAACCGGATCATTATCATTGCTCTTGTGCTGGTTTTTGTCCTTCCGGTCGTCACCGCGTGGTACCTGGTTTTCTTTACAGATGCGTTTCGCAACGTTGATTCAGCCGCACACGGCAAACTGATCGAGCCGCCACGCCTGTTGCCGGACGTAAAGCTTTCTGGCGGGAAACAGGGTGTTGATCCAAACCTGCATGGCAAGTGGACGCTGCTTGCGGTGACCGATGGCACATGCGGAGAGGTTTGCCGGGAAAACCTCTATCGCATGCGGCAGATCCGTCTCGCAACGGGAAAGGATATGAATCAAGTACAGCGGGTATTGGTATATAACGAGATAGATGAGGAAATGGACGCCGTTGCATCGGAATACACCGGCCAGTTGTTTTTATCACTGCAGGGCGCCGGAGAGGAATTTAAAGCTGAACTTTTCAAGGATCACGGCAGCAGCAATCAAGGCCTGTTCCTGGTCGATACAAGAGGCTACCTGATGATGTATTACCCCTATGATACGGATCCGTCGGGCATCATCAAGGATCTGAAACGTTTGTTAAGGCTGTCACGGGCAGGTTGATCAATGACTTCTCCGCATTTCGCCATAATTGCAAGATGCGCACTGGTTCTGGCCCTGGTCGTGGTCGTGCTAGGCGCCTATGTCAGGTTGTCGCACGCGGGACTGGGATGCCCGGACTGGCCGGGGTGTTACGGTGAAATGATCGTACCGATGGATGCAGAGGGGGCGGCGGCGCTGTACCCGGAGCGACCACTGGAAACACACAAGGCATGGAAAGAAATGATTCACCGTTATGCTGCCGGATTACTGGGTTTGTTAATCCTCGCGCTTGCACTGGTTGCCTGGCGTCAAAGAACCCACCCCGGGCAGCCGGTTGTTATTCCACTGGTTTTGTTGCTACTGGTTATCATACAGGCGCTGCTCGGTATGTGGACAGTTACATTGTTATTAAAACCGGTTGTGGTAATGGGACACTTGTTGGGGGGACTGTTAATCCTCTCGTTATTGTTCTGGTTAACACTCAAGACCTTCCGCCTGTCGTCAGGACAGGGATCTGACGCTTTAATACCGTGGGTAATTTTCGGGCTTTGTGTGCTAGTGATCCAGATTGCACTGGGAGGCTGGACCAGCGCCAACTATGCCGCCCTCGCCTGTCCGGATCTGCCGGTCTGCCAGGGGGAGTGGTGGCCAGCCATGGATTTTCGGGAGGCATTTACCTTTTGGCGCGGTATCGGCATTGATTACGAAGGCGGTGTGCTTGCCGGTGATGCCCGGACTGCAATCCATATGAGTCATCGTATCGGTGCTGTTATCACAACAGTGGTGTGGTTAATTATTATCATCCGGGCATTGATGATCGATAGCCGTATGGTAAGGTTTACAGCGGGAATTGTTGCATGCCTGCTGGTAGCGCAGGTTTCCCTGGGTATATCCAATATCATCACGGCGTTGCCCTTGCTTGTCGCAGTAGCACATAATGCTGTGGCCGCGCTATTATTGCTGTCCGTTATTGCATTGCTGTATTCATCGTTATTACCTGAACACAAATGTGGGGGAGTTATTGGCTAATCCATCTGCAATGACAATCGGTCTTGCGCACTGGCGGGATTATGTAGCCCTGTGCAAACCGAAGATAATCGCACTTATTGTTTTTACGGCCGTAGTCGGCATGTTCCTGTCAACACCCGGCATGGTGCCGTTCTCTGCCCTGATTTTCGGGACGCTTGGTATCGGGCTGGCTGCCGCATCGGCCGCGGCTGTAAACCATGTCGTTGATCACAAGATCGATTCGGTCATGGCGCGTACCATGCGGCGCCCCTTGCCGAAAGGAAATGTCAGTATCCAGGCCGCTATTTTTTTTGCTTTCCTGCTGGGCGCCCTGTCCATGCTGATCCTGACATGGTTTGTGAATGTCCTTACTGCGGTGCTGACGGCCGTCTCCCTCATCGGTTACGGCTTTGTTTATTCCATGTTTCTCAAGCGAGCCACGCCGCAGAATATCGTCATCGGGGGCGCAGCCGGCGCTGCACCACCGGTGCTGGGCTGGACCGCAGTGACCGGATCCCTGGATCCACATTCGCTGTTACTGTTTTTGATAATCTTTGCCTGGACGCCGCCACACTTCTGGGCTCTCGCCATATACCGCTGTAAGGATTATGCAAGCGTTGATATACCCATGCTGCCGGTCACGCATGGAATTGAATTTACCCGATTGCATATTCTCCTGTATACCATTGTTCTCTCGATCGTAACGATCCTGCCGTTTATCACATACATGAGCGGACTGTTATACCTTGTCGGCGCTGTTCTGCTTGATGCCGGTTTTCTTTATTACGCGATCAGGATGTTGATCGATCACAGCGACCGGCTGGCAATGAAGACCTTTTCCTATTCCATTATTTATTTGATGGCACTGTTTGCGTTACTGCTTGTCGATCACTATATCCCGTTGCTTGCCAGCACTCTTTCCTGGCAGTAGTTTCAATATGTCATACACATGACTGCACGAAACGATCTTTCCCCCGTGTTGTGGCTGGCCTTGCCGCTGGCCACCCTGGCTGTTTTCGCCGTGATCGTTTTTATGTTTCCGCAGCTCGTACCCGGCTGGCTGGAAAATGAAAACGGGCTGGTTGAACTGGGTACACCGGCGCTCTTGTTGCCGGCCATCGTCGCAGGCTTCATGACATGTGCCGGGAACAAACGCCTGCCCGCTCCCTGGTTAACGGTATGGTTGTCTTTGGTGACACTGGCCTGTGTTTACATGGCTGGTGAAGAGATCAGCTGGGGGCAACATTTGCTGGGATGGGAGACGCCGGAAGCTTTCAAAACACTAAACGATCAGCGGGAAACCAATATCCACAATATCAGCAGCTGGTTTGATCAAAAACCCCGCATATTACTGGAACTCTGGATACTGGTGGGTGGTATTTTCCTGCCATTGCGCAACCGCATCACCGGCATTGAATATTCAATGAGTGATACAGGATATTGGTTCTGGCCAACCCCCGTCGTTCTGCCGACCGCTCTCATTGCAATCCTGGTAAAACTCCCCGAGCGGCTGGAAAACCTGTTTGGCTGGTGGCCGTATGATTTTCATGTGCGATACAGTGAAATTCAGGAATTTTATTTTGCCATGTTTTTAATGTTGTATGTTCTCTCGATCAGGAAACGATTGTATGCAGACAAAAATTGATTGTCTCAGGATTAATAAAACCGGCGTCCCAGCCGCCGCGCCTTCGCCTGCATGTCAACCGATTCATCGGACTCGTCAACGATTTCGATCCCGAGCAGGGTTTCCACAATATCTTCCAGGGTGACGATTCCGACCGTACCGCCGTATTCATCGACAACCAGCGCTATGTGTTCGCGGCAGTTCAGGAATTTCTCGAACAGCACCAGCAGACTGGTGATTTCCGGGACGACCTGGATTTCCCTTGCCAGTGAAGAAAGCCTGGTTGAATCCCGATTTCCTGATGCCGCATTCATGATGTCGGATTTCAGCACATAGGCCTGAATGTTTTCCGGTTCATTTGCGTAGATCGGGATCCGTGAGAACCTGAGTTCGGCGTGTTCCCGAAGGACATCCCCGACACTCTCTTCCGCGGGCAATGAAAATATGACTGTGCGGGGCGTCATGACATCTTCCGCGGTCAACTGGCCGGCATGGAGCAGGCTTTTCAGAATGTGGGACTCCTTTTCACCGAAAATCCCTTCTTTTCTGGCCAGTTCCGACATGGCAAGCAGTTCTTCGCGATTCACTATCGACTTGCTTCTGGAGGGTTGCAGCCAGACCGATATCACCTCGGACAATTTTACCAGCGGATACATGAGCGTGATTAACAGCGGCAATAACCGGGATGTAATTACGGCCAGCCTGCGCCAGTAAAAAGCGCCCAGTGTTTTCGGGATGATCTCTGAAAAGATCAGGATAAGAATGGTCAGCACGGCGGAGGTTATGGCCACATAGCCGCTGCCAAAGACGACCAATGCCTGGGCTCCAACGCCGACGGCGCCAACAGTATGGGCGATGGTATTCAGGCTGAGTATGGCGGCCAGGGGGCGGTCGATATTTTCCTTGAGTATGTGCAGGCGTTTCCCCGCCCGGGGCGTCCTTTGATTCAGTGCCTCGACATAACTCGGCGTAACAGACAGTATTACCGCCTCCAGGATGGAGCAGAGAAACGAAACTCCCAGTGCCAGGCAGAGATAAAAAACCAGCAAGCCCATAAGGTATTGTAAACGCGATCGCTATAATAAGGGCAAGCAGGCAGATCTTTCATGCCAGTACAATAGTACACATAATTCCCGTGTGGATCGGGATTCGACAGACCCGGCTGGATCCGGGCGAACAATTTTCGGGATATAATGTCCAGCTCTTATGGATGTAAAAGTTGTGAATAAACCGGGCTCCGCCGGGCAGATCGATCAAGGGGCCCCCTACCTGCCGACAACACCGTTCCGTTTCTGCCTGCATTATCTTTATCACTATCGACTGTCATTCGGATTCATGATCCTGTTCGAGGCCATGCAGGCTGCCTGTACCATATTGCTTCCCTATGCCATCAAGCAAATCATGGAGGCGGTGGAACAGGCACAGAAAACCGGCGTCGACGTATGGCCGGAAGTTAGCGTGCCGCTCTGGTTGTTTACCGGGTTGAATCTGGGAATTGTCCTGTTTTCAAGGGCCAGCGGCGCCCTGCTGGTATTGACCGGCCCCGCACTCCGCCGGCGCATCCGCAAACAGTTGTTCAGTTACCTGCAGCACCACTCGCAACATTACTTCATGAGTAATTTTGCCGGATCACTCGCCAACCGTGTCAGCGAAATCTCGACCAGCGTGACATTTTGTATCTGGAACGTGTTGTTTGATTTCTGGCCATTGATTATCACGTCCACGATCTCGTTATACCTCCTGGTTACCGTAAACCTCGATCTGGCGCTCGTGCTGGCGCTGTGGCTGGCACTTTATGTTTCTGTTTCTTTTATTCTGGCATTACGGTGCCGGTTATACGCCAAGCAATATGCCGCCGCCCGCAGCATGACCAGCGGCAAGATTGTTGACTCGGTCACCAATATCATGAATTCGAAACTGTTTGCCCGGAGGGATTTCGAACGCGAGTACCTGACGGAATACCTCGATTCGGAAGTCACAGCGGCCAAGCGCACGCTGTGGTTCATGGAGCGCATGCGCTGGTTCCAGTTTACTGCTGCCATGGTCCTGATGATTGCAATCATCACCTTTGCCCTGAAGATCTGGGGACGCGGCGGGATGTCGGCGGGAGAATTCGCCATGGCCGCCAGCCTGTCGTTGCTGCTCATCGAACAGGCACGGGGATTGAGCCGGCGGTTTCTTGAGTTCTTTGAATACCTCGGCAACATTAATGATGGCGTATCCATTATCGTTCGTCCGCACGATGTCGTTGACCGGGCGGGTGCGAAACAACTCATGGTGCAGAAAGGCGAGATCGCTTTCAAGCAGGTGACATTTGCTTATGCCGATCACAAGCCGGTATTCAATAAACTGAACGTAACTATCAGAGCGGGAGAAAAAGTCGGCCTGGTCGGATTTTCCGGCAGCGGCAAGAGTACATTTGTCAACCTGATGTTGCGACTTTTTGAACCCCGGTCAGGTGTTATTACCATCGATGGACAGGATATCGGGACTGTGTCGCAGGACAGTCTTCGGAATGCTATCGCCATGATTCCCCAGGATCCGATGTTGTTTCATCGAAGCCTGCTGGAAAATATCCGTTACGGGTCACTGGACGCCACTGACGAAGA
>DATIPP010000074.1:0-1713 GCA_035471825.1 Gammaproteobacteria bacterium | reverse complement strand
GTCCCGCCTCGCGCACCAAGGCAAAGGCCTCCGGTATCAATTCGTCCAGTGTTTCACCGTCTGCATGCCGCTGGCGCAGTTCTTTTGTTTTTTCCGGGAAATCTTTATCAGACAGCAACTTTACTTCTTCTTCGAGTGCATTGATCTGATCGACCGCCTTCCACATTTTCTTCAGTATGCGTTCATTGCGGCTGCCGAAGATTTTTTTAATCAGGCTATTAAACATTTATGCAAGGATCAGTTAAATAAATAATCACGTGATCCACTGTTACCGGTTCACACGATAAAAATTGGTCAGATTATAAGGAGACAAGCAGACTGCAGTTTAGTTTACAGAGATATATTTACCGGGATTGACATGTTTGCCATTTTTGACAACTTCGAAATGGACATGCGTGCCTGTAGAACGGCCCGAGGATCCGATAATGGCGACAGGCTGGCCCTTTTCCACTTTCTCGCCCACCTTGACAAGATTTTTCTTGTTATGTGCATACCGGGTGATGTACCCATTACCGTGATTGATTTCAACCAGGTTGCCATAACCATACCGTTTGTCGGACCAGGTCACTATACCGGCAGCAACTGCAGTGACCAGTGAGGACGATTTGCCGGCAAAATCAATTCCCTCATGGAAATCCTTTCTTCCGGACAGTGGATCAGTACGCCAGCCAAACAGGGAAGATATCCAGCCACCGACGAGGGGACGGCCGGCCGGCAGTGTATTGTCCTGTAGTTCATTGTCAATCAGCATGGACTCGATGGCCATGAGCTTGTCACTACGATCCTCGATCTGTCTTCCGAGGTTATCCAGTTGCACAATAAAATCATTCACTTCCAGCGTCGGTTGCACGGAAGCATCTGCCGGCCCGCCCATTCCAAGAGGCTTCATGGCATCAAAATCAATATCCTTGATCTCTGCCATGGCAGCCAGGCGGGAACCCAGGGCATCCAGCCGCAGAATATGCCCCTGCAACTTGCTGAGCCTGGCCGCCAGGGCATCCAGATTGTTTTCAGCGTCCTTTTTCGCCTGCCGGATCAATTCCTGCTGTTTTTCGAGTTCTCTCTGGTAACTGATACGTGCCTGTTGATAAAGGCTTGCATTTACCTCGTTATTGGCGGGCGACCTATAGTAATTACCTGCCAGAAACGCAGCGCCGATGAGCACCAGCATGAACAGAAATCCGGTATACAGGCTTTTTCTCCCGAGTGTGATATTTCGGGTCCTGCGGCGGTTTTTGGATATGATTAAAATTTCCATGGATACCCTGTTCCGGTTGTCATTCAATAATTTATTTCCGGAAGCAGGACATGTACAGTATTCACCATGGTCAAAACCTCCCGATATTCAATTCCGGCATATTCTTATTTATCAGACAGTAGCAGTAAACTCGGTCAATTAATTCAACACGGCAACCGGTTACGCGAACTGGAAAGCCAATTGACCGCACATCTCGGGGCACCTTTGAACCAGCATTGCCGTATTGCAAACTACGCGAACAATACCCTCACCCTGCATACTGACTCTCCAGGCTGGGCCGCGAAATTGAGATTTATCACGCCTGATATACTCAACTTCATGCGCAACAAATGTCATCTGTCAGAAATCAAAACTGTTCGCATCAGGATAATAATTCCTGATACGAAACCGGCTAAAACTGCAAAACACCTCACCCTGTCACAGACAACGGCTGACCATATTAAAGAAGTGGCATT
>DATIPP010000073.1:0-2810 GCA_035471825.1 Gammaproteobacteria bacterium | reverse complement strand
CATAGGGAAACGCATCGTGCCAATCGTACCCGATGAAGCCCGTACGTTCGGCATGGAAGGCATGTTCCGGCAACTCGGTATTTATTCCTGCGTCGGCCAGCTCTACCAGCCGGAAGACGCTGACCAGGTCATGTATTACCGCGAGGATGAAGCCGGCCAGATCCTGGAAGAGGGTATTAATGAAGCCGGCGCCATTTCCTCCTGGATCGCTGCCGCAACAGCATACAAGCACCATGCAGAATACATGATCCCGTTTTATATTTTTTATTCCATGTTCGGATTCCAGCGCGTCGGCGACCTGACCTGGGCCGCCGGCGATATCCGCGCCCGTGGTTTCCTCATGGGTGGAACGGCCGGGCGCACGACCCTGAACGGCGAAGGGTTGCAGCACCAGGATGGCCATAGCCATATCCTCGCTTCCACGATCCCGAATTGCATTGCCTATGATCCTGCCTATGCCTACGAACTGGCTGTAATTATCCACGACGGCCTGAAGCGTATGTATGTAGACGAGGAAGATGTGTATTACTACATCACCGTCATGAATGAAAACTACCAGCACCCGGCCATACCGAAAGGCATTGAGGAAGGCATATTGCGGGGCATGTACCAGTTGAAAAAGGGGAAAAAGAAAAAACAGCACGTACGGCTGCTGGGGTCAGGCACCATTCTCAGGGAAGTGATTGCCGCCGCGGAATTACTGGAAGAGGATTTTTCTGTCTCGGCGGATATCTGGAGCGTCACCAGCTTCAACGAATTGCGCCGGGACGGCCTCAATGCCGAAAGATGGAATCTTCTCCATCCCGAAAAGAAATCACGTAAAAGTTATGTAGCACAGTGCACGAGTGACGTGGAATGCCCGACCATCGCATCCAGTGATCACATGAAAGTGTACGCCGATCAGATCCGGTCTTTTGTGACGGGCCGGTATTATGTACTGGGTACGGACGGCTTTGGCCGGAGTGATACCCGGGCACGATTGCGCAGGTTCTTCGAGGTCGACCGTTACTATGTTGCGGTGGCCGCGCTGAAAGCGCTGGCGGATGAAGGCACCATACCGCAGAAAAAAGTTAGCGAGGCAATCAAAAAGTACAACATAGACCCGGACAAACCGAATCCGGTCACGGTGTGACAGTGAATGGTAGCTGGTATCTAGTATCTGGCACGGCAAACGAAATCCAGATACCAGATACCAGATACCAGATACCAGATACCAGATACCAGATACCAACTAATTGTAACAACCGGACAGACCTGACTTGAGCAACGAAACAGAAATCAAAGTGCCCAATATCGGTGACTTCGAGGATGTTGATATCATCGAGGTGCTGGTCAAGGAAGGTGACACTATCCAGGCGGAAGATTCATTAATCACCCTGGAAAGCGACAAGGCGACGATGGACATCCCCTCACCCGCAGCCGGCACCGTCAAAAAGGTCCTTGTAAATGTCGGTGACAAGGCGGTAGAGGGAACACCGATCCTCCTGCTGGAGGAAGCTGCCGGCAAGGAAAAAGCGGCCGAAAAGAAATCCAGTGCGCCTGCCACGAAACCAGAAGATGATAAACCGGCTGTAACAGAAGACAAAGCGGAAGAAAAAGAAACCGGTTCAGACACACCCGCCGATGATTACCAGCCGCGACCGGCACCCGCCGCACCCACCGGCGCCGAGCTTGCCGGCACCAGCCATTCATCGAAAGCCCATGCCAGTCCATCCGTGCGCCGCTTTGCCCGTGAACTCGGCGTGGACCTCGGCCTGGTTTATGGAACCGGCCGCAAGGGCCGGATACTGAAAGAGGACGTCAAGGCCTTTACCAAGAGCGTAATGTCCGGCAACAAGTTAACAGCAGCCGGCGGTTTCGGCCTGCCGGAAATTCCCGCCGTGGATTTCTCGAAGTTCGGGCCGGTGGAAACAAAACCACTGACCCGGCTCAAGCGCCTGTCGGGACAGAACCTGCACAGGAGCTGGATCACGGTCCCGCATGTAACCCAGTTTGATGAAGCGGACATCACGGAACTGGAAGAATTTCGCCAATCAAAAAAGGACGAGGCGGAACGCCACGGTACGAAACTGACACTGCTGAGTTTCCTGATCAAGGCGGTGGTCGTTGCCCTGAAAAAATATCCCGATTTCAATGCCTCGCTCAGCCCGGATGGCGAAAACCTGATTTTGAAAAATTATTACCACATCGGTATCGCGGTAAACACCGATGCGGGACTGATGGTGCCGGTCATCAAGGACGCCGATCAGAAAGGCATGTTTGACCTTGCGAAAGAACTGGCGGAAATGGCACAGAAAGCCCGTGACAAAAAATTAACGCCAACCGAAATGCAGGGTGGCTGTTTCACAATTACCAGCCTGGGCCATATTGGTGGCACCGGTTTCACCCCGGTCATCAACGCGCCGGAGCTTGCCATCCTGGGCGTAGCCAGGGCCTCCATGCAACCGGTTTATACTGACGGCAAGTTTGAACCGCGGCTGGTTTTGCCGTTTTCACTTTCCTACGATCACCGCGTGATTGACGGGGTCGCCGCCGCCGAATACACCCGCGAACTCGGCAAGATACTGTCCGACATCCGGGACATCCTGCTTTAACCATGGCTGCCGTCAAGGAAGTGCAAATTCCTGATATCGGTGATTTTACCGACGTGGAAGTTATCGAGGTACTTGTTGCGGAAGGCGATGCAGTAAAAAAAGAAGATCCATTGATCACGCTGGAAAGCGACAAGGCCTCGATGGATATTCCCGCCCCGTACAGCGGCAAGGTAGTGAGTATCACGGTGAATGTTGGTGACAGGGTTTCAGAAGGGA
>DATIPP010000072.1:0-1959 GCA_035471825.1 Gammaproteobacteria bacterium | reverse complement strand
ATTCCTCCAGATCCCTTGGCACCCCGTGCCCGGCGGCGTACATGGACCCGAGTGCATACATGGCACGGTGATCGCCGTTTTCCGCCAGCGGCAGGAACTCCTTTACAGCGGTTTCATAATCGCCGTTTTTATACGCCTCACCCCCCGCCTTGAAATCCGCCAACACGGCTGGCAGGACGGAAATACAGATGACAAGCAGTATTAGTTGGTAACAGGCTCTCATTGAAATATCGATACCGGTGCTAATTCCCACTATAACAGCTGGGCAGGATCGTGGCATCAGGATCGGATATTCCGGGTGACGGTGCGGTACTCGAGCACCAGTTTTTCACCGGCGGGCACGTGCAAAGTGAAATTCAGTTCGCCCGCGTGCTCGCGTTTATGGGGATGGGTACTCTCGAGTAACGACCATTCACCCGTCATGGGTTCAATGATGTGCAATTCAGCCGGGCGGTCCTTGAAGTTTTCGATTTCAACACGCATGGTTTCCTCGAGATCATGCAGGATAATCCTGTTTTTGCGGTTCCGGCGCACGTTTTTTTGCTCCTGCCGGATTTTCTGCTGTGTCACGACGACATCCCGACTGTCCCCGATGTAGAGTCGCATGTTTTCATCCACCGGCGTGAATTCGGCCATGTCTTCACCAAGGAATATACTGCTGCTGCGACCGTCGTTTTGATAAATCCGTACCTTGCCGCCCCACAGTGCATGTAGGCCGAGCTTGTTGGCAGTATTGTTCCCGAGTTCATAATGCACGGGGATGCCGACATTGGAATGTTGCTTTTCCGGTTCCCACGGCTGTTTACCGGCATCGAAGGTGAAGGTTTTTGTGATTGCCAGATCGTTGCGATTGAAAAAAAGCAACCTCTTGGTCTCGCCGTCAGCGATGGAACGGGTAAACCCCTTGCCATAATCCAGGCTGAATCCGGCTTCTTTAAAGCTCTCGCCGGAAAAATTCCGCAGGACCATGTAGGAAGAAAGATCGAGACGGGTTTCGTCCTTGCCGGTTGCGGCCTCGTAGGTAATCACACGATCAATGTTGGATAACAGGTAACTGATCCGGATCTTTTCCTGCCGTCCCTCGGGACTGTAGATGTCCCAGACCAGTGCCTGTGCTGCCGGAGGATAGTTCACATTTATAAGTTGCGTACTGTCGGGGTGCTGCAGGATCCGCAGCCGGATGGAATCCATGTCGATATGCACACCCTTCCAGGAGAAATCGATCTTGTTTATGCCCTTGTGCAGGGTCAGGGTGCGTTCTTCCTCGACCAGGGTGTAACGCGGATGGTCGAGCCGGATATGGGTGGTTTCCCGGTCCGGCAGGGCGACCAGCTTGGTTCGTGCCGGTGTCGCGGTGGATATGAGTAACATGGTTAACGACAAAATCAGGATGTTGGCTGGTTTCATGATTAATCCCTCGCAATGTAACGGCGCTCGCCCTCGAATTGCACGAGCGTGTAGAACAGGCTGGTTTTGGTACGTGGTGGCAGTTCCAGGGTGTACTTGACGGAATCGATGTCCACTTTTTCGAACTCGCCGCCGTTGTTTTCTGCATTGTTGATTTCCCAGTAAGGACCGTTGAAATTCCGCCAGACTTCGATATTGACCGGCAGGTCGCGGTTGTTTTCCAGCTTGATCTCCCATTCCTGACGCCGGTCATAACCGGATATATTGCCTTTCCGGTCAAACAGGTAATTGTCGGTCTTCTCGCCCATGAGCAAGGCTCCGATTTTTACCTCCCGGGACGCACCGAAATCCAGTTCCACTTTCTGGTCTACCGGTATGTATTTACTCTGTACCTGGCCGATGTAGGACAGGTGTTTTTCCCCGTTCAATCGCCGGAAGAATTTCATCTTGCCGTCCGGCAAGGGTTCCTCGCCCAGTTTGTGCTCTTCGTCGTTTTTAAACGTGATGATCCTGTGCGTTGTCTTGCCGAACCTTTCTTCTTCGTAGCGATAG
>DATIPP010000071.1:0-4369 GCA_035471825.1 Gammaproteobacteria bacterium | reverse complement strand
CGCCAGGATCCCGATATCGTTCTGGTAGGTGAAATCCGGGACGAGGAAACAGCGGAGATTGGACTGCGTGCAGCCATGACCGGCCACATGGTGTTGTCAACCCTCCATACCAATGATGCTCTCGGTACCGTAAACCGATTGATGGATATGGGAATAAAGAGTTATCTGCTTGCGTCCGCACTGCATGCCATTCTCGCGCAGCGACTGGTGCGCCGTATCTGCCAGAGTTGCTCACAAACCGACGAACTGGATAACCATCAGGTGGCTTGGCTCAAAGCCTTTGGAAACGAGAATGCCATAAATGCGACATTCAAGCGGGGTACGGGTTGCGGATACTGCAACAATACCGGCTACCAGGGGCGGATCGGTGTCTATGAACTGCTGGAATTCAACCGTGAACTCTCCGACACTCTGGGTATCGGCGACAGTTCCAATTTCGCACGCATCGCACGTACCGCGCGGGGATTCCGGCCGCTTAATATGGTCGCCCTGCAGTATGCCACAGAAGGTATCACAACCATGGAAGAAGTCCTCAGAATATCGGCTGACATCGATACCATGACAGATGAAGCGATCCCTGTCGCCTATGAGGGGATAGCTCACTGATGCCGGTGTTCAGCTACAAGGGCCGGAGTAGCCGGGGAGCACTGATGCAGGGGAAGGTCGATGCCACTTCCATGGATGCCGTCGCGAGCCAGTTGCTGAACAGTGGTATTACGCCAATCGATATTACTTCCAAACCGGAAAGTCCCGAGGACTCCCGTTCGGTTTTAGCATACATCCAGAGCAAGCCACCGGGACTGGATGATTTGATCCTCTTCAGCCGGCAGATGTATACGTTGATGCGGGCCGGCGTACCGATGGCCAGGGCGATTTTTGGTCTCACACAGTCAACACGAAATCTCCAGATGGTCGATGCCCTCAAGGATATACTGACCAATATCGAGTCCGGCCGGGACCTTTCCAGTTCCCTCTCCCGTCATCCCGATATCTTCAGTACCCTCTTTATCAGCATGGTGCGGGTAGGTGAAGAAACCGGCCGGCTGGATGAGTCCTTTCTGCGTATATCCGAATACCTGGATCGTGAAAAGGAGACCAGGGAACGTATCAAGTCGGCCCTGCGTTATCCGGTATTCGTACTCATTGCCATTGCCGTTGCAATTGGCATCATCAATATCTGGGTCATTCCGGCGTTTGCCTCCCTGTATGAAAGCGCCAATGTACCCCTTCCCTGGCAAACACGCCTGTTGATTGCCACTTCGGGCTTTTTTGTTGCCTGGTGGCCGGTAATCATCGGTGCTATTTTCGGGACCTTACTGGGCTTTCGTCTGTATATCAAAACGGATGAGGGACGTTACCGCTGGGACCGTATAAAACTCCGTTTGCCTGTTGTCGGCGATATTATACAGCGGGCAACACTGGCGCGGTTTGCACGCGCGTTTTCAATGGCGTTGAAGTCAGGCGTTCCGATGATCCAGGCACTGACTGTTGTTTCCCGGTCAGTTGACAACGAATTTATCGGTGAGAATGTACTGAACATGCGCAATGGCATTGAGCGTGGCGACTCGATTACCAAGACGGCAACACTGACAAATATGTTTACACCGCTGGTGTTACAGATGATGGCAGTCGGAGAGGAAACCGGACAGATTGATGAACTGCTGGCCGAGGTCGCCGATTACTATGAACGCGAGGTGGATTATGACATCAAGAACCTGAGCGCATCGATTGAACCGATTTTGATTATTGTCATCGGTATTATGGTCCTGATTCTGGCGCTTGGCGTCTTTTTGCCCATGTGGGACCTTGCCACTGCAATTAACTGATGGAACTTGCACCTCGATGGATCAGCCGCGATCTGTCTCGACTCGAACTGGTAATTGCCCTGCTAGTCATGGCAATCCTTATCGGTACGTTTGTGAACCACGCGTTGCGGGTGTTTGCACATGCGGAAAGGAGTTCGGTGATGGTGACGGTGACAAATATCAACAATGCACTGCTCTACCATTCTTTATCGCTTATTGGTAAAAACAAATGGCGGGAACTGGCTGATATGGAAAACATGAACCCGATGCAGTTGCTCAGGGGCAGGTCCGATGAGTTATTAAGATCAGACAAGGATGCCGGATTGAAAATTTCGGATAGTAATTCACCTGTCGGTAATTACCTGGGTGAGTTTGATGGCCCGGATGTATCCACGCTTGAGCATGGTAAATGGTATTTTGATACCAGTGAGAATAATCTGATTTATATGGTTAATAATGACGAGTATTTTATCAGTGACATGGAAGGCCCGGCCAGGATTGTTTACCAGGTTGTTATTGACTACGAGGACGTGGACAGTGATGGATTATTTGATCCCTCTTCAGATGAATTCAGTTCGGTGAAACTGGTTGAAATATCCAGTACCGCCTGGGATATCTAGTTTGTTCTATCTTCCTGAAAGAATGAATTGGTATTTGTAATGCATCCTGAAATAACAAACTGGATTCTGTTATCGTTGTTCTGGCTAGGTATGCTTGTTGCCTTGCTGGGCATACTAATGGTGCTGATCCCCGGCGTAATCATCCGCAGCAGCAGCACGTTGAATAAATGGATAGCAACGGATGTGTTTTTCAATTCAATTGACAGGCCAAGGCGGAGCGAGCGTTTTTTTTATCGTTATCATCATGCTTTTGGCGGTCTGATTATCATTGGTGCCGCCTATTGCCTGTTTGTTGCATTTGGTTATGTTGATCAGGTTCGGTTAATCAAGGCACTGCCGGTCATTGTTGATCGTGAAGTATCTTCCTGGTTGTATTCCAGTCTTTATTATGCCTTGATCGCAGCCAACTTTTTTGCGCTGGTAATCGGTTGCTTTGTTCTAGTGAGACCGAGTCTCATCAAGGAATTCGAAATGCGCGTAAACCGCTGGATTGGTAATGAAGACCTGTTGCGCTCTCTGGATAGCAGTCATGCCATACCCGAGGACCGGTTCCCGGGCAACCTTCGGCTGTTCGGTATCGCGGTATTCCTGGGCGGAGTATTCATCATGTTTAATGTCGTCCTGTCGCTATAAGCACAGGATTTAAACGTGTTGGCAATTTCAGGAGTGAGTAAAAATAGCCGGGTTTTTACATGATAAAATGAGACCGGGTCCACACAATTTTATAAGTATCTGACATTTTCTGAATACGGCATGATGACTGCCTGTTAACATGATTGAGGGGAATGATTTGCAACACAGGATTCGCTGACAGAGAGGTCAGTTTATTTCAGGCACTGTGGTGAAAAGGATGCACCGGGCTATTATCTGCGGATAGCGGCCGGCAGTGTGTCAATACACAAGGGGTTGCGGCCCCATAAAACAAGAGGTAGTTATTATGAAGATGCAACAATCAGGTTTTACATTAATTGAACTTGTTGTCGTTATTGTCATTCTGGGTATTCTGGCGGCAACCGCCGTCCCACGCTTTGCCAGCCTGACCGATGACGCCAATCTGGCAGTCGCCCAGGGAATCCTGGGTGCCCTTGCCTCCTCTGCTGTCGTGCAACTGGGTGATAATCAGGGTAATGCACAACCTTTTGATACCATCGTCGGGAATACGGACTTTGCCAATATACCGGCGGGAACTACAATTACCGCAGGTAACGACGGTTCCGGTTCCGTTGTTGTCAACGGTACCGGAGACGGATTTGGTACCGGACTGACCTGTGGTACAACTCCCGGTGATGTAACGACAGTGCAGGTTAACGTGGGCGGACAACAGGCCCAGGGATCATTATCCAATGGATTGTGCAGTGGATGATGTTTAGATGATGTCATTAGAAAAGGGGGCCATCTGGCCCTCTTTTTTTGTCATTCCCGGCCTGTTACTTGCACTGGTAACCTCCACCTTCGAGGGATATATCTTTTACTGGATGGGGATCGCCTGTATAGCCTTCCCGTTATTAATTGGATTACCGCGCAAACCGGAATGGAATATCCTTACAGCCTGTGTTCTGCTGTTTATCACCTGGTTGCTGATCCACCTGTTTTTTATCAGCCCAGCATTTACTAGTAAAGGAATGTATTATGTCAGTTTTCTTCTTGCAGGTTTTCTGCTTGCATCATGTTTATCCCGTGACCAGGTAAAGGTTCTTTTCAGCGCCACAATTATTGTCTTCTCCCTGTTATCAGTCTGGGCGATTGCCCAGTATGTGTCCGGCTCATTCTATTTGATTCCGGTTCATCCGCGTGTAAATACAATATTTTTTACTCCTAATACTTTTGCCGCCGCAATCAACCTTGTGTTATTACCCCTGTTAATCATATACCTGTCAGGATCAGGTGGGCGTCATATATTTGTACCATTGATTCTCTTGTTTATAGCCTTGTTACTGACAGGAA
>DATIPP010000070.1:0-2726 GCA_035471825.1 Gammaproteobacteria bacterium | reverse complement strand
AAGCAGGTGAAACTGCTATGCTGGGAAGCAGGTTCCGGCTTCGATCCGGACAAAGCGAGGTGAACCGGGGATATATCGAATGGCATATATTACGCAAACCGCACCACATCCCGTCGTTAAAATCATCAAGGTATTGGTGGTTATCTTTCTTATCGTTGCCGCAGTCACCGTGTATTTATATCTGAATCCATCGATCTGGCAATCCTGGGTGAAGGGTACACCCCTGGAACCAGAACCCGCGGTCACCACCCTCTATAAGTGGCAGGACTCCGGTGGAGAATGGCAAATCACGGACACGCCACCTGCCGGTGATATTAACTACGAAATAATGAAATTCCGCAGTGATACCAATGTCATGCCGCTGGTACCGCGAGAAGAAAACGAATAGACAGGTTATTTTTTGGTTGAATTTATTCCTGCGGAGTTAACTGGTTTTTTACATTCACTATGTAAACCTCTCTGCACCTGATCCGGTTTTTTTTGATTTCTGAAATGTATGTAGTTGATAAATTCTAACTGACTGAAACAAAGGAAATTTTCAGCCACAGGGACTACTTGGACCGGCAATTGTGCAGTGAACCGGGTTTGAATATCACCATTCGTGATTTTATAGTTAATAGAATGACTCACTAGCTGTCCGAAGACCCGAAAAAAAACGAATCCAGTTACTGGAATCAGGAGGGGGAATAATGGATATCAGATCGATATTACTGTCATTGCAGGACACATTGAGCGGCGAGTTGCCGAAGATTATGGGTGCCATTGTCATACTCATTGTCGGCTGGCTGCTCGCCGTCATTATCAAGGCAGGAATCCGGAAAGCCCTGGGCATGGTCAAACTGAATGATTATGTCAACAGGAACAAGGATGAAAAATCAAAGATGGACCTTGAAGGCGGTATTGCTACCGGTTCTTTCTGGATTGTCATACTGATAACGGCTATAGCGATATTCGAGGCACTGGAGATGGAACTGGTTTCGGCGCCGCTTAATACATTGGCCAACCAGATCTTTAACTACATACCGCAACTTATAGGTGGTGTTGTCCTGATTCTCGTCGCCTGGCTGGTTGCATCCGGTGTGAAATTACTGGTTAACAAGTCCCTGTCCTCAACGACACTGGACGAAAGACTGTCTGAGGAAGCCGACATCGCACCGATGAGCAGGAACGTGGCAAATGCCATGTACTGGTTCATAATTCTCCTTTTCCTGCCCGCTATCCTCGGCGCCCTGCAACTGGGCGGCCTGCTGGATCCGGTGCAGGCCATGGTTGACAAGATCCTGAGCATTATCCCCAACATCTTCGCTGCGGTTGTCATTGGTGTTGTGGGCTGGTTTGTTGCGAAGATCCTGCGTGATCTGGTAACAAACCTGTTGCTTGCGGCAGGTACCGACAAACTGGGACAGAAAGCCGGTCTCAAGGGCGATGTGAGTGTCTCCCGCCTGACCGGTATTGTCATTTTTATCTTTGTGTTTATTCCGGCATTGATTGCCGCGTTGAACGCCCTGCAAATCGAGGCAATCTCGAGGCCCGCCACGGACATGCTTGCAGTGGTGTTGAATGCCATACCGAATGTCTTTGCGGCCATCGTGATCATCATGGTGACGTATTACGTGGCCAGATTGGCGGCAAGCCTGGTTGTCAACCTGCTGGAGGGCATGGACTTTAATGCCTTACCCGCCAAGATTGGTCTCGCAGATGCCTTCGACAGTGATCTCACGGCCTCGCAACTGGTCGGCAAGATACTTGTTTTCTTTGCCATGTTGTTTGCCACGGTGGAAGCTGCCCATCGTCTGGGTTTTGTCGTTGTACGCGACATCGTTTCGACCTTTATACAGTTTGGTGGGCAGGTATTGCTGGGCTCGATCATCCTCGCCGTGGGTGTCTGGCTGGCCAGTCTTGCCCATCAGGGCATCATGCGGGTCGGCGGTGAAAGATCCCGCGCCATGGCGGGACTGGCACGGATCGCCATCCTGACCCTGGTCGCCGCCATGGGTCTGCGTTCCATGGGCATCGCCGATGATATTGTCAATCTGGCCTTCGGCCTGACCCTGGGTGCGGTTGCAATTGCCATTGCGCTGTCTTTCGGCCTGGGTGGCCGCGAGGCAGCTGGCAAGCAAATGGAATACTGGCTGAGCAAATTCAGGGAATAACAATCCTGCACAGCCTCGCTGATTCAAACCCCTGCTTCCGCAGGGGTTTTTAGAACCTGTCTCAAAATTTCATGCGGCGCGGGAAATTTTGAGACAGGTTCTAATTAACTTGCCGAAATCTCCCGGCTGCTTAAGATGGGGTATGACCCGAACCACGCAACACTGGTCCCGCGCGATCGTCTTTGTCGACATGGACGCTTTCTTTGCATCCATTGAGCAAATGGACAATCCCGCACTGGCTGACAAACCGGTCGGCGTCACCAACGGCACCCGGGGCACCTGTTTGATCACCTGTTCCTACGAGGCGCGCGAGTTCGGCATCCACACCGGCATGCGGTTGAAGGAAGCACGCAAACGTTGCCCGGACATCATCCAGTGTCCGGCCCGGCCACAGCGTTATGCGAAGGTTTCCACCATGATCATGGCGGCATTGCAGGATATTAGCCCGGACGTGGAGGTCTTTTCCGTGGACGAGGCGTTCGTGGATGTCACGTACTGCCAGCGTTACTGGAAAAAAGGCCCGGCATATATCGCGCAACTCGCGAAGGAAAAAGTATTTGAGGCCAGTGGCGT
>DATIPP010000069.1:0-2243 GCA_035471825.1 Gammaproteobacteria bacterium | reverse complement strand
CCAAAGCTGTAAAATGCCGTTCGTTCACGGAGGCTGCCCGTACCTTGTTGAATGGATTGCTTACAAGATAGCATCATGCGTGTAAAAATGCGCACTTGCGGGCGTTTTGGACCTTCTGGCGTATTGACAGCCTGTAGCTCTGACCGTACCATTCCACCTCTTTTTTGCCATGACCCATATTGCTGGATACTGACCTGATGAAAACCTTCTCCGCAACGCCGGCCGACATCCGCCATGACTGGTATGTTGTTGACGCCAGCGACAAAACCCTGGGCAGGCTGGCAACCGAAATTGCCCGGCGCCTGCGCGGCAAGCACAAGGCGGAATATACGCCGCACATGGACACCGGAGATTATATCGTGGTCATCAATGCCCGCCTGGTACGGGTTACCGGGAACAAGAGTAAAGACAAGATGTATTACCGGCATTCCGAATATCCCGGCGGCATCAAGTCCATCAACTTTGAAAAACTCCAGGAAAAAAAACCCGAACTCATTATTGAAAAGGCAGTCAAGGGTATGCTGCCCCGTGGGCCGCTGGGCCGGGAAATGTTCAGGAAGCTGAAAGTATATCCAGGGCCGGAACACAACCACGCCGCACAGCAACCCAAACCCCTCGAAATCTGAATACCGGAAAACAGGATATGCCAGAAGAAACCTATTACAGCACCGGCCGCCGCAAAAGCTCATCAGCCCGTGTTTTCCTCAAGCGCGGCAGCGGCAACATCACGATTAACAACCGCAGCATCGATCAGTACTTCGGCCGTGAAACCGGTCGCATGATCGTGCGCCAGCCGCTGGAAAAAATCGAAATGGCCGACCAGTTCGACATCAAGGTGACTGTCAGCGGCGGCGGCATCTCCGGCCAGGCCGGCGCCATCCGGCACGGCATCACGCGCGCACTGATGGAATACGACAACAGCCTGCGCAAAACCCTGCGCCAGGCCGGGTTCGTCACCCGCGATGCCCGCGAAGTGGAACGCAAGAAAATCGGCCTGCATAAATCCCGGAAACGGCCACAATATTCAAAACGATAATACGTTTTGAATACTGGCCTTAGATAAAAGTATAAAGTTTAAAGTGAAAAGGATAAGGGCATGGATGCCTTCGAAGACCTGGATGTCTGGAAACGTAGTTCATCTCTTGCAGTAAATATTTACAATTCATTGAAACACTGTAAAGATTACGGCCTCAGGGATCAGATAAACCGTTCTGCCGTCTCAATATCATCCAATATAACCGAGGGATTTGAAAGGAATTCCAGGAAGCAATTTGCCCAATACCTTCAAATTGCAAAGGGATCCTGTGGTGAATTACGATCTCAACTGTATATATGTAAGGAAACCGGGTTGATTGATAATGAACAGGCTGCGTATTTCCGGAAAGAATCTATAGAAATTTCAAAAATGATCCATGGGCTAATCAGGCATTGTCGTCAAAAGAATGATTTTTAACCTTTAAACATTTAACTTTCCACTTTACACTTAACGACACTGTCGTGTCGTTGGGGGATCGTCTAATGGTAGGACAGCGGACTCTGACTCCGCCAGTCTAGGTTCGAATCCTAGTCCCCCAGCCATATCATTAAAAAAGCCATCTTCATGATGGCTTTTTTAATGATCGGGTTCGGGGATTTCTGGATTCGGTCCTTCGTTCGACAAATCGTCAGGACAGACGATTTAGGCGGACTTCAGTCCGCACGAAGTGCGAGCTACAGGGACATAGCGAGTCAGTCCTGGTCCCCCAGCCACTCAATAAAAAGGCCTCTTTCGAGGCCTTCTTGGTAACAACGTTTATTCTCTAACAACCAGTGAAAGTCGAATCACTCTTCCTTTCCACCCCCGGCCATACATTCTTCAATGTATCTCTTGCGGTTTTTTTCCGCCCTGTCATAGTCAGCCGCGGATGGTACACTGGTCGTGAAATCTGTACGCCCGCCCGGGCTGCCGTAACGCCCTGCCCCGCCGGACCGGGGATTGAAATTCGGATCAGGGTAATACTTGTAGGCTTCTTCTTCACACTCGGCCCGAGATTTTCCCAAGGCCGGGAATGACAATGCCGTTAACAAGAGAATAAACAGAACCACTAATTTGCGCATACAGACAATTTTAGCGAAATTCCTGCAAAAATCGATGCCCCTGACAAGGATAATAGAATTCGATTCTATCTACCCTTGCTGTTTTCTTCTTCAAGCCGGTAAATACGGTTTTCAACCTCGTCCAGTTTCTCAAAAAGCGTCTCGAT
>DATIPP010000068.1:0-11775 GCA_035471825.1 Gammaproteobacteria bacterium | reverse complement strand
ATGAACGGTATGCGCGGAATTGCCGAGGACGACCAGGCGGTTCCGGATTTGTTCGTGTGCCACGAGTTGCCGGATGGGATAACTTTTTCTCATTCCCGGGTGTTGCAGCCGGCCGAGGCGCCAGCCAAATCGTGATTGCAGACGCGCGATATATTCCCGGTCATCCATGCCAAGAAAAGTCTCCGCATCCGCCGTCTTCACGCTGTAGACCACGACGCACCGCTGCCCGGTCAGGGGCAGAAACGCCAGTGGCCCGTTCTCGGTAAACCGTTCGTAGGCAGTGTCCGCGTGTGGTTTACCGGGCGTGATGTTGGTGACGATCGCGGTCTGCCCGTAGTCTTTGACGCTGGCACCGATACCGAGGATAGCGCGTATCGTCGAGTTGGTCCCGTCGGCAGCAACGACCAGGCGACCGTTCAGGGTGTCGGATTGTCCGTCGGAATCAATCACGACTTGCATTCGTTTTGCTCCCGGCCGGATATCGTTGACCGTCACCGGCGACAGGTAATCAACGTGCCGGGATTCCTGCAGCCGTTCGATCAATACCCGGCCCAGATCACGCGCGATAACCACGTAACCGAGGGCAGGTAAATACAGGGAATCGGCATGCAGGCGGGTGAAACCGAAATGCCCGCGGTCGGAGACATGCACTTGCCGGATTGGATTGGCCGACCCGCTGAGCTTGTCCCAGAGGCCCAGGCCACTGAAGATCCGTTTCGAGGCCAGCGAAAGGGCGAGCCCGCGGTCATCATAACTCGGCTGATCATCCATTGCCGGCGTGACCGGTTCAATGACAGCAATGCGGCCGGCATTTTCCTGCAATGCACCGGCGAGACTGGCACCGACCAGGCCGCCGCCGACGATAATGACATCGTAATCACGCGACATGTCAGGCGGCGATCTCGTGCCCCATCAGGTTTTCAATCTCTTCCGGGGTCTTGGGCGCATCCTTGCTCAATATATCGTTTCCGTTGCGCGTAACCAGGACATCATCCTCGATACGGATACCGATATTCCACCATTTTTTTGCCAGGCTCTTTGACCCGGCGGCAAAATACAGTCCCGGTTCAACGGTCAACACCATGCCCGGTTCAAAGGTGCGCCATTCACCTTCCACCTTGTAATCACCAACATCATGCACGTCCATGCCCAGCCAGTGACCGGTCCGGTGCATGTAGAATTTCTTGTAGCTTTCCTCCCTGAGCAAGGTCTTTACCCGTCCCTTGAGGATACCGAGGTCCAGCAATCCACGCGTCAGTACTTCCACGGCCGCCTGGTGCGGGTCATCCCAGTGGTTGCCCGGTTTGACCTGGTCGATGGCGGCTTCCTGTGCCTCGAGCACGAGATCATAGATTTCCCGCTGGGCACTGGTGAAGACACCGTTGACGGGGAATGTACGGGAAATATCGCTGGCATACCCGCCGAATTCACACCCAGCATCAACCAGAAGCAGGTCACCGTCGTTCAGCTTGTCCCGGTTTTCCGTGTAATGCAGGATGCAACTGTTTTCGCCACCGCCGACGATGGGCGGGTAGGCCGGTTCACGGGCGCCTTCCTGCATAAAGACATATTTCAGTTCCGCCTCGATCTGGTATTCCGTCATTCCCGGACGACAGACCCGCATGGCCCGCTTATGGGCCTTCGCCGATATCCGTGCGGCCCGCCGCATGGTCGTGATTTCACTGCGGCTTTTGTAAAGACGCATCTCGTGCAGGAAATGATCCGGCGAGATAAATTCATCCGGCGCGCTGACTCCACTGCGGACGCGCTTGCGTACCTTGTTTACCCAGCCGACGACCCGTTGATCGAAAGCAGGGTCGTTGCCCATGGTGTAAAAAATGCGTTCCCGATCCTCGATCAGTCCCGGCAGTATTTCATCGAGATCCTCGATCGGAAAGGCATCGTCTGCGCCATAAATTTCGCATGCCCCCTCGATACCGGCACGGCGACCGTTCCAGGTCTCCATAACCGGGTCATTCTCCCGGCAAAACAGGACGTACTCGCCATGGTGACGGTCCGGGATCAGAACGGCAACGGCCTCGGGTTCGGGATAACCGGTCAGGTAATAGAAATTGCTCTCAGGCCGGAAAGGAAATTCAACATCGCGGTTGCGTACGTACACCGGTGCAGTCGGGATAATACCGATGCTTTCATCACCCATGAGATCCATCAGTTTCTTCCGCCGGCGCCGGTACTCTTTCTTGTCCATTAATGCAGAACCTCCGGTTTATCCATCACTGATGGACTGTTATGGAATTCCTGGTGGATAAAGATGGCGCCCATGCGAACGTATTCAATTAATTCCGTCAGCGCGAACTCCCCCTCCTCTCCGGCGTCTGCGCTGCTCTCAACATCAAGATTACATATCTTGTACAAGTCATCGATGAGTTCACGGCTTTCTGCAGAAATGGTGTCAAAATCCACGATACCTCCAATACCCAGGCCGCTCAGGAAACCCTGGCACCATTCCGTCAGTGCCACGCTGCGTTCTACCAAAGGTGACTGGTCGTCCGGCAATAACAATTGCAAATCGAAACTTCCCGATGAGATCTGTTCATTCACGTCGTCTGCCAACCCTGCAATTTGATCCACGCACTCGACTGTACAATCCCTGTCCGAACCGGAAGGCGCGGACAAGAGATATTTATCGAAAAGCTCCTTTTCAATGTTATCGCTCACACACAGGTAACCACAAAGGAAGCCGTGACACTCTGCGGCCCGGCTGCCAGCGCGCGCATCCGTCAACAACCTTTCAAGTTCTTCAAATTTCATCATAATTGCAAAACCTGCCGGTTAGAGCCTGTAAATTGCGAGAAATTTCAGAATTTTGCGAATTTTCAACCTGCCTGCCACCCAAACACTCTTGTAAAAGCCGCTGCACACCTTGACCCTAAACCGAGGCGGCTCTATATTGCATTATCAATAATAACAAAGATCAGCTGTCATTATCTTGTGACTTGCCAACCGGGAAATCATCATGGCCGATAAAAACAGTGAAAATATTGATCTGGCTGCACTGGAAAACCGTGTTGATGAGTTGATCAACACCGTTGAGCAATTGAAAACCGAGAATTCCGCGCTTCGCAACCAGCAGGAAAACCTGGTCAACGAGCGTGCCATATTAATCGAAAAAACGGAACAGGCCCGTACCCGTATTGAGTCGATGATTTCCCGACTGCGGGCCATGGAAACGCGCTCATGAGTGATGCAGACAAGCCGCTCAGTTTCAATATCCTCGACAAGGAATATCTTATTGCCTGCGAGGATCACGAGCGTGACATCCTGCATCGTGCGGTGGAATTATTGAATGTGAAAATGCGCGATGTCAAAAGCTCCGGCAAGGTGATAGGCAGTGAACGGATTGCCGTCATGACGGCACTTCATCTCGCGCATGAATTACTTGAATACAAGGAAGAGAATGAAAGCTATACTAACCAGGTGGATAACCTGGTTCGTCGCCTGCAAAACAAGATCGATGACGCCCTGACGCAGGGCAAACAAATGGAAATGCAGTAATCGTATCCGATCCCGGATGCCGGCAGATTGCAGCAAAATCATCAAGGTGATTTTTTGCACCTTCGAGATAGATAAACAGCTTGTACATCGTCTCACATTGAAGGATGCATTGAAATACGACGGTTTTGCTGCAGATTGTCAAGGTTTGGGTATCTTCTGCGGTGTCTGTTTACAGCTGTGTGATTACTTGAGCCTATACTACATCACACAGGGAACTGAACTGCGTTGTTGTTGAGCATGTCCTTAACGGAAAGCCTGATACGACGTTCGCTGTTCCCACTTGGACTCTTGGTTCAAGTTCAAAGCACTGTGACGTCATCGCGGTTGATACCCTCTAATTTTGACAATTGGTGAAATGCTGTTTTTGCTTTTCACTATTTACATTCAAATAACTGTCATTCCTTTTGTTATTCCTTATTATTTTTACAGGCACAGATTATCGAGGGTGCTTCCCGTGAACTACTGGCTGATGAAATCGGAACCTGGTGAATTCAGTATCGACGACTTGAAGAAAGTAAAGGTTGAACCCTGGGACGGTGTCCGGAATTACCAGGCACGCAACATGATGCGCGATGAAATGAAAAAAGGCGACCTGGCTTTTTTCTATCACTCCAACTGCGATGAACCGGGCATCGTCGGCATCATGACCATCGACAAGGAAGGCTACCCTGATCCCACGGCCTTCGATCCAGACGACAAGCACTACGATCCCAAAAGCGACCCGGATGATCCACGCTGGTATCTTGTTGACGTGAAATACAAGCGCAAATTGAAACGAACTATTTCCCTGAAAGAACTGCGCGATAAAAAACCCCTGAAAGACATGAAACTGCTGCAGAAAGGTAATCGCCTGTCGGTAATGCCGGTGAGCAGGAAAGAGTGGGAATATATTCTGGGGATGGAATAAGTTATTTGTTCTGCTAAAGCTAGCACCGAACCGAAAATTCTTCTTTTTTAATCTTACATTCGTTTCGCCTTTAAACGGTGAGGCACTTTTCTTTGTGCGCACGAAAGATAAGTACCCAAAAGAAAATCGCCCCGATGACTTGTCCCCTCGGGATTCCCTCGGAGACAAACTGTTTCTGGCGGCTGCACCCATTCGACTTCCCTGTCTCAGGGGCGTTCATCTGGCCATCCAGGTCAGTGTTCGGGATGACAATTTATTAAAATTAATTGTCAACTCAAAAACAGTTCATACGCCGGGTTACCGGTCTCTTCCTGGTAAAACATGTCCAGGCTGTCGAGGAATTTCTGGAAATCCTTTCGATCCTCCGGTTTCACCTGGATTCCCATGAGAACACGCCCGTAGGCCGCACCATGGTTGCGGTAGTGAAACAGGCTGATGTTGTACCGATCGCCCATTTGCGTCAGGAAATGCAGCAGTGCGCCAGATCGTTCCGGGAATTCAAAGCGGAACAGTAACTCGTTCTTCGCCTGCGGAGCATGGCCGCCGACCATGTGCCGCACATGCATTTTTGCCACCTCGTCGGCACTCATGTCCACCACCCGGTAACCTTTTTCAATCAAACTCTGAATCAGCCTGTCTTTTTCTTCAATCCCGCGTCGCAATTGCACACCGGCAAAAATATGCGCCTCATTGTCATCAGCATAGCGGTAATTAAACTCCGTGATCTGTCGGGCACCCAGGTCATGACATAACGCCCGGAAACTGCCGGGACGTTCCGGTATGGTGATCGCGATCAGTGCCTCGCGATGTTCACCCAGTGCGGACAACTCGGCAATGTGCCGCAGGCGATCGAAATTGACATTCGCGCCACTGAATATGGCGACAAGTTCCTTGTCCCTGATTTTCTCGCGTGCAACATACTGCTTAAGGCCGGCCAGAGCGAGAGCACCGGCAGGTTCCGGTATGGAACGCGTGTCCTCGAAGATATCCTTGACCGCTGCACAGATCTCGTCGTTGGATGTGAGCAGAACTTCATCGATATGATCTTTCACAATTCTGAATGGTTCCTCGCCTGCTTGGCTCACGGCCGCCCCGTCGGCAAAAATCCCGATTCGATCCAGTTTCACCCGCTTGCCGGCCTTGAGCGCCTCGTACATGCAGGGTGCTTCTACCGGTTCGACCCCGATAATGCGCACATCCGGATGGTTCTCCCTGGCCCAGGCGGCGATACCGGCAATCAGCCCGCCGCCACCGACCGGAACGAAAACCGCGTCGATTGTTCCGGCGTGCTGATCAAAAATCTCTACGGCGACAGTGGCCTGCCCCGCAATTACCACGGGATGATCATAGGGCGGTATGAAAACCAGTTGTCTTTTCTTTGCAAGTTTGAAGGCATGCTCTTTTGCGTCATCGTAATTATTACCATGTAAAGAAACTTCCGCCCCCAGTCTTTTCACTGCGGCAATCTTGATCTCGGGCGTGGTTTTGGGCATGACGATGACAGCCTTGATACCCAGTTTACGGGCAGCGAGCGCAACACCCTGGGCATGATTGCCTGCCGAGGCGGCGATAACACCATGCTGCTTCTCTTCATCCGAGAGGGTGGCAATCAGGTTATAGGCCCCCCGCAGCTTGTAGGAAAACACCGGCTGTTGGTCTTCCCGTTTCAGCCAGACGGCATTTGCCAGACGTTCTGACAGAGCCGGCGCATAATCGAGCGGCGTTTTAAACGCAACGTCATAGACACGCTCGGCTGCCTCCGCGATCAAATGTTTGTAATTGACTTCCATCCTTATAAGATAACATTAAAGTGTGAAACGAGACATTCAAACACGGGAATGATTATGTCACAGGATCAGAAAAAACAGCGTGCTGCCGATACGGCCATTGAATATATCGAAGATGATTCGGTTATCGGAGTCGGAACCGGCAGCACGGTCAATTATTTCATCGATGCCCTGGCCGGTATCAAGCACCGCATTGGCGGCGCGATTTCCAGCTCCCTGGCAACGGAGGAGTTACTGAAAAAACACCATATTCCCGTAATGCCTTTGAATAATGTCATCGAGCTGGATATTTATATTGACGGAGCCGATGAAGCCACGCGTCATAAACATCTGATCAAGGGTGGTGGCGGTGCACTCACGCGCGAGAAAATCGTTGCTGCTGCCAGCAATCAGTTTGTCTGCATCATGGACGATTCCAAGCTTGTTGATGTGCTGGGGAAATTTCCCTTACCGGTTGAGGTGATCCCGATGGCACAGAGCTATGTCGGGCGGCAACTGGTCAAACTGGGCGGGCAGCCTGTACTGAGGGAGGGTTTCACGACAGACAATGGCAATATCATTATAGATGTACACAACCTGTCGATCCGTGACCCGGTACATCTGGAGGAAGAGCTGAACCAGATCGCCGGCGTGGTCTGTAACGGTATCTTTGCCCGCCGTGGCGCGGACATGCTGCTGGTGGCGGATGATAAATCCGTTACAATCCTGTAACAGGCCTTATCACGAATTATTCTCATTCAGTTTTTTTCTGAATTTTTATGCTAAAATTCAAAAAGTTACGTCACCAAGATATTAAGGCTATTACCAATACCCATTCACTTTGGAATTTGTTTAAAATAGATTCCATGGCCGTCAATAAAAACCAGATAGCGCAATAATAATACTGGGGAGCACCTCATGATCTTTTACATTGTCTACGCCCTGGCAATCGTAGTACTCATATTACATTTCACGGGTTTTCTCGCGAGGCGAAATCTGGAATGGATTGTTTTAGTAACACCCGTTGCAGTATTTGCCGTTATTATCCTCGATTACATGAAAATTATATGACGTCCGCCTGAGTACATGATTGGTTTGTTGCAGAGAGTCAGTCGAGCCTCTGTTGATGTTAACAACAAGACCATCGCATTGATCCAGTGCGGCCTGCTGGTATTTATTGGAATTGAAAAGGAAGACAGTGAAAACCAGGCCGACCGGTTGCTGGAAAGAATACTGGGTTACCGTGTTTTCCCCGATAAAGAAGGCAGGATGAACCGGAGCCTCACTGATACGGGTGGCGGCCTGCTGCTCGTTCCCCAGTTCACCCTCCCGGCAGACACCCGCAAGGGAACACGACCCGGCTTCAGTACCGCCGCACCTCCCGAAAAAGGTAAACAGCTGTTCGAGTATTTCCTGGACAAGGCCCGGCAAACCTATGCCCACGTACAGGCCGGTGAATTCGGTGCGGACATGCAGGTTTCCCTGGTCAATGACGGGCCCGTGACATTCTGGCTGCAGACATGAATACAGCAGCTATTAGTAAATTGTGTTGTAAAAAATACTAATGGCCAGTAGCTAATGGCTAGTCACTGATATTTATCCAGTCCCGCGGCTTTAAAAACTTCTCATAAAGTTCCGCCTCGGGTGATCCCGATTCCGGTTGCCAGTCATACTGCCAGCGAACCAGCGGCGGCAGCGACATGAGAATGGACTCTGTGCGTCCGCCAGATTGCAATCCGAACAACGTCCCGCGATCATAGACGAGGTTGAATTCCACGTAACGGCCCCTCCGGTATAACTGGAACTGCCGCTCGCGTTTTCCGTACTCATGATCTTTCCTGCGCCGGATAATGGGCAAATAGGCTTCGAGGAAATGATTCCCGATACTCTGCTGGAATGCAAAACAGCGTTCAAAATCCCATTCGTTGAGATCGTCGAAAAAAAGGCCTCCGATTCCCCGTTCTTCATCCCGGTGCCTGATATAAAAATACTCGTCACACCATTTCTTGAAGCGTGGATACACATCGTTCCCGAACCCGGCGCAGGCGCGTTGCGCAGTTTCATGCCAGTGTTTCGCGTCTTCTTCAAAACCGTAATATGGTGTCAGGTCAAATCCACCACCGAACCACCAGACCGGATCTTCACCGGTTTTTTCCGCGTTGAAGAACCGCACGTTCATGTGCGTTGTCGGTACGTAGGGATTCAGGGGATGAATCACGAGTGATACGCCCAGCGCCTCGAACGATCTGCCAGCAAGCCCGGGCCTGTGGGCGCTGGCAGCAGGCGGGAGGTCTTCGCCATAGACGTGTGAGAAATTGATGCCGCCCTGTTCGAAGATTTTACCTTCCTGCAAGACGCAGGTAATTCCGCCGCCACCTCCGGACCGTTCCCAGTCGTCCCTCGTATACCTCAAGGCCGGGTCCAGTGTGCGCAGGGCATCGATGATACGCTGCTGCAGCATCAGTAAATATTCTTTTACCGATTGTGTACGTTCCATTCTCGCCCTTATTCCGCCAGCAGTTATTGGTAACAATCCGGGCAAGAGGGTATCCTATTGCGCTTGAATTTTCAGGTGAAAAACGATGACTGCCCGCAGCACGACAGTAAAACGTGAGACCAGGGAAACACAGATCGAGGTTAGCCTCGATCTTGACGGCCAGGGCAAGGCCAATCTCGAGATAAAGATACCTTTCCTGGAACACATGCTGGACCAGGTCGCGCGTCACGGCCTGTTCGATCTGACCATCAGGGCACAGGGCGATCTCGAGATCGATGCCCATCACACGGTAGAGGATATCGGCATTACCCTCGGCCAGGCTTTTACACAGGCACTGGGAGACAAGACCGGTATCCGCCGCTACGGCCATGCCTATGTGCCGCTGGACGAGGCCCTCTCGCGGGTCGTGCTGGACTGTTCCGGCCGGCCCGGTATTGAATACCGGGCGGAATACCCGCGTGCGCGTATCGGGGAATTCGATGTCGATCTTATTTACGAGTTCTTCCAGGGATTTGTCAATCATGCCATGGTGACATTGCATATCGATAATATTCGTGGCCGTAACGCACATCACATTGCCGAAACAATTTTCAAGGCCTTTGGTCGTGCATTACGCATGGCGGTGGAGATCGATCCACGTATGGAAGGTATCCTCCCGTCTACCAAGGGTTCATTGTAAATTCACATACTTTTGATTGAAGCATTATGTCCAGGGTTGTAGTGATCGACTACGGCAGCAGCAACCTGCGTTCGGTTGCCAAGGCACTGGAACATGTCGCGGATACGAATCATTCAATCGAGGTCAGCGACCGTGCCGACACGATACTTGCGGCCGAACGGATTGTTTTCCCCGGCCAGGGAGCCATGGGGCAATGCATGGCAAGCCTCGGGGGAAAGGGACTGGACGATGTCATCAGGAAGAGTATCCCGGACAAACCGTTTCTCGGTATCTGCCTGGGATTGCAAACCCTGATGGATGAAAGCGACGAAGACGGCAGCACGCGGGGACTGGGCATTATTCCCGGCAGGGTAACGCGGTTTCAGGATGATTGCCGGGATGCTGACGGTAATCGTTGCAAGATTCCGCACATGGGCTGGAACCGGGTCTCACAGAAACAGGCGCATGCTCTCTGGAACGGTATCGATGACGGTACGCGCTTTTACTTCGTACACAGTTATTACGTGATACCGGAGAAGCCGGGCGATATCGCTGCGACGACCGAATACACGCTTGAGTTCACTTCGGCGGTAGCGCGGGACAATCTCTTCGCAACACAGTTTCACCCGGAAAAGAGCCAGCAGGCTGGATTGACACTGTTGAAGAATTTTCTCGACTGGAACCCCTGATTATTGCAATCGATTCGATCACGCCCGCTTCAGCGCCCGGTAACCGATATCCTCGCGGTAAAACATCCCGTCCCAGTAGATTGACCTGATTGCCTCATAAACCGAGTGTTGTGCTGCCGTCACGTTCTCACCCAACGCGGTAACGCATAAAACCCGTCCCCCCGCTGTCACGACGCGGTCGTTTTCCTCCCGCGTACCGGCATGGAATACCTTTACATTCTCCGGTATAACGGCATCCAGGCCGCTAATCACGTCCCCCTTGCTGGAACTTGCGGGGTATCCCCGTGAGCAAAGCACGACGCCGAGGGCCGCACGTTCATCCCATTCCGCATTGCACTCATCCAGGCGGCTTGCCAGTGTCATCAGGCACAACTCCACCAGGTCGCTTTTCAGTCGCATCATGATCGGTTGGGTTTCCGGATCGCCAAAGCGGCAATTGAACTCCAGCACCTTCGGTGTTCCTTCCGCCGTGATCATCAGGCCGGCATAGAGAAAACCGACATAGCGTCGATCTTCCGATGCCATGCCGCGAACGGTCGGCTCGATCACCTCGCGTAAAATTCGATCATGCACCTCATCGGTTACCACAGGAGCGGGAGAATAGGCTCCCATGCCACCGGTGTTCGGCCCCTTGTCACCGGCATCCCGCGCCTTGTGGTCCTGGGAGCTTGCGAGCGGCAGGACATGTTCCCCGTCCGTCAAGACGATAAAACTCGCCTCTTCACCCGTGAGGAATTCCTCGATCACTATCCGGTGCCCGGCCTCGCCGAAGGCATTACCAGCCAGCATGTTATTCACGGCCTCGATCGCCGTCACTTCGGTTTCGGCGATGATCACGCCCTTGCCGGCGGCAAGCCCGTCGGCCTTGACCACGATCGGTGCGCCCTGCTTGCGGATATAATCGATTGCCGGGCCGGTTTCAGTGAAAGTCGCATAGGCAGCCGTGGGAATATCGTGACGTTTGAAGAAGTCCTTGCTGAAAGACTTTGAGCCTTCCAGTACAGCGGCGCGTGCGGAAGGTCCGAAACATTGCAGGCCCGCAGCCGTGAAATCATCGACGATACCGGCAACGAGTGGATTTTCCGGACCGACCAGGGTCAGGTCGATTGATTTATTTTTTGCAAAGGCGATCAGTTCCTCGATGGACTCCGCACTGACCATCACGTTTTCCATATTTGGTTCTTTTGCCGTGCCGGCATTGCCGGGCGCCACGTAAACCCTGTCCACACCGGCGGATTGCGCTACCTTCCACGCCAGCGCATGTTCACGACCTCCTCCCCCGACGATCAGTATTTTCATACAGTTAAATCCTGGTTTTCTTTTTTGCTTTTGATGCTTTTCTATTCCGGGAATTTTTCAGCAAAGGTCTCGCTTATTTACTGACAAGGTCTTGATAATGGTTTTAAAAGGCCGAGATATTTTGTTCGTGAGCGAGGCGCGGCCTGAGCGAGCTGCGGAGTTTACAAACCGGTAAATGAGCAGTACAGCGATGGTCGCAACAAAGCTCACGGGCAAAAGAGCAGGCCGGTTAATGCAGGAAATGACGCATGCCGGTAAATACCATTGCCATATCATGCTCATCCGCCGCCGCAATCACCTCCTCGTCCCGCATTGATCCGCCCGGCTGGATGACGGCAGTAATACCGGCTTTCGCAGCGGAGTCAATCCCGTCACGAAACGGGAAAAAGGCATCGGAAGCCATGACCGATCCTTTAATGCCGAGACCTTCGTCCTCCGCCTTG